>JAHEKA010000482.1 GCA_024638585.1 Rhodospirillales bacterium | reverse complement strand
TCTTTCGTTAAAAACCGGCAGTGGCCAACGGCCTTCACCGGAATAGATGACCATGCGGACCGAGTTCGATCCCACGTCGATAACGGCGGTAAGCGGTAATTTGGCGGTCACCGGGTGCCCCGCGGTGTCTTGAATAGCGAGACCTGGATCAATTCTTCCGAAAAGACTTTCTATCGATGTTGCCGACACCCCGCGTCCGAGAAAGGACAATGGTGGGAGACGGATCGGTCATGAGATGCTCGTAAGCGAATGATTATTCGTCGGCCGGTTGACGACAAGCGTGACCGGCACCGGAAACCGGAACCCAACTTTGCTCATTATCCGCCAAATTGGCAACCATGATCTCGCCGCGCGCTTCGGCACGGTGGGCGCGGCCGCCCCACGGACTGATTTCCCGGTTCAAGTTATGCCCGCTCCGGGCCCGAGGCGGACAATCCGATCCGCAAGAAAACGGCGTCCTCAAGGACGCCGTTTTCCCTTCTTGCTCTTGCTTGCGCTTATTGGCGTTGGTCAGACATGGAGCCAGATGCGGTCTCGGGATTGGCCGGGGACGAACAGACCCTCTCGTGCCGAGCCAACATCGTCGGGCGCCGCGCCGCTTGCGAGCTTGCGGCGGATCTCCTCGATCTGGGAGACGTCGTCGTGCTCGGTCGCTATCGCAATCCGTCCGACCGAGCCACCCAACAGAACCATCAGGCAAGGGTCAATGCCGAAGGTATCGTTCAACCACTTGTTCCTATTTTCCACGAACTGGTGCGCCTCCTTGTATTTGCCAGGCATCATCAGGCCGCTACGCACGAATGTGACTGCC
Organism: Rhodospirillales bacterium; assembly: GCA_024638585.1. Taxonomy (GTDB): domain Bacteria; phylum Pseudomonadota; class Alphaproteobacteria; order SMXQ01; family SMXQ01; genus SMXQ01. Next base: position 2,020 of record JAHEKA010000482.1, on the reverse strand, counting down.
ATGGGGAGTCCTCCTCTGTGTTTTGATTTCGCTAATTCCAAACCACCGCGCTGAAGTATTCTTGCTTATTGGCTTGTGCCGAAAATTAGAAAAGCGCGAATCCGAATTCCTTCGAACAGTTGGAATCCTTTGGTGGTTGTTGAATTATCGTTGGTGCCAAGGGGAAAAACATTGATGCGGATCAAGTTGACAAACTTTTTACTGCCCCGACCGAAACCGATCAGTTTTCCCCCTTCCGTTTGCGAAGGTCGGCAGCGACCGATCAGACCGCTTAAGCCACGGCAAATCGGAAACGGCCCACAGTTTCCCCGCGGCTAGATGAGGCCCTTCAACAAGCCCTTCAGAAGGCTGCCGATTCACTCTGATCGTTCGGGGACCCGAGGGTTGTTCCCCTGGTTTCGCCTATCTATACTTGCCTTCAAGACGAACTCAGCATGCGTTCTGTCCGCGGGGTTGAGGTACGGGCAACCATGAAGGCGGTCAGCGCACGGAGGGGCGAGCATGAATCGTCGGGCAGAGGACCACCCTACTGTGAGTTCGGATTGCTTTACCTGTCAGAACCGGAGCAGGTCAGAGTGGTGCATCCTTGCTGACGAAGACCTCAAGCGCCTAAACAAAGCGAAAATCGTCAAGAACTATGACGCCGGGGAGACCATCTATTATGAGGGCGACCCTTGTACCGGCATCTATGATTTGGAGGCCGGCGTCGTCGCTTTCCGCAAATATGACCTTGAAGGCAATGCCACCCTCATAAGCCTGGCTTATCCGGGGCGAACCTTAGGGTATCGGTCACTTCTCGGGGGCGGCAATCATGTCACCAGTGCCGAGACCATCAAGCCAAGCCAGGTGTGCTTCATCGAAAAATCTGTGGTGTGGGACCTGATTGATCGCAATCCGGCCCTCAGCCAGCGCTTCCTAAAGCGGGTGTCCAAGGATCTTGGCCGCGCGACGGAACGTTACCACCAGGAACTTACGCTTACGGTTCGTCACCGGTTGATCAATCTTCTTCTCATATTGAACGACCGATATGGCACGGCGGAAGATGCCGACAAGGCGACCATCGAATTGCCGTTGTCCAGGCAGGATTTGGCGGCGCTCATTGGCACTCGCCCGGAAACCCTAGCCCGTACGATCCGGGTTCTGAGGAATAATGACCTGGCGCATTTCAACGGTCGTCAGGTGGCAATTCCCCGTCTGGATAAACTGCTGAATGAATTGGGGTTGGTCAGCTAACCGGATGGTCGCTCGCCCTCGGAAGACGTGACGATCCCCAACGCTCTTCGAACTGTTACCAGAGAAAGAGAATATAAATATTTAGATAGCTATCTAATTAGATTCTGATTATAATTATTAAGAGCGTTCGATGGAGGACTCCTCAAGCATTTGGCTTTGCTGAGGGAGGTCGTCGATTCGGCGTGCCTATTGGAGGGCTTTAAGGCGCCAATTGCTTAACTGTGCCTTTTGAATTGGCGAAGAGGTTGGAGCCGGCCGGTGGGAGGCTGGAGATTTTTCTGATACAATTTGGAAAGAACCAGAATATGAAAAATATAACAGGGAGTAATCGGAGGGGGAGAGTTATGCAAAATGACACTACCCGAACACTGACCAAAATGACTGCGGAAGAGGCGGAAGAAAATCTCCTTCCTGCCAAGACGCTGGCCAAGAAAACGGAGATTGGGCGCGCCTCCAAGGCTGCGACCAAGTCGCGCAAGAAAGCTTTTAAGGCTGCCGACCGAACGGCCTCCGCTGCGAAATCCGTTGCCAAGACCAAGGCGGCGACGGGGGCGACTTTGGCCGTGGCTGTACGAAGAGTGCCCCAAACCCCGCTCAGGCGCGCGGTCGCGGTGGCGGATCGGGAGGCCAAGGTCGCGGAAAAGGCGGCGACCGCGGCTGAGCAGATGGCTTTGCGCGCCGTGAAACTGGCGTCCGAGAGCGAGGTGGTAGCGGACCAGGCCCGTGAGATAGAAAAGGCGGCGATCAAAGCGGCCGCCAAGGCCAAGGGTGCCGAAATTGAATTGGC
>JAHEKA010000481.1 GCA_024638585.1 Rhodospirillales bacterium | reverse complement strand
CAAGGCCCTGCTGACAGGCGACGGACTCGCCGCGGCGGCCAAGGCGGCCGAAGGGCAAAGCGCGGATGTCGGCCTCGATGCCGTCACCTATCGCCCGGTGATCGACAATCCGGACAAGGTGATCTGCGTCGGCCTCAACTACAAGGCCCACCGGGAAGAGACCGGCCGGGCACCGACCGACAACCCGGCCCTGTTCATCCGCTTCGCCGACACCCAATGCGGCCACAACCAGCCGATGATCAAGCCGGCGGCCTCCGACAGCTTCGATTACGAAGGCGAGCTCGCCGTGATCATCGGCAAGAACGGCCGCCACGTGAAGGCGGCGGATTGGAAATCGATCGTCGCCGGATACGCCATCTACAACGACGGCTCCGTGCGCGACTGGCAGAACCACACCATCCAATGGACGGCGGGAAAGAATTTCCCCGCCACCGGCGCCTTCGGGCCCTGGATGGTGACGGCCGACGAGCTGGGCGACCCCACCCAGCTGCAACTCACGACGCGCCTCAACGGCGACGTGATGCAGGACACCACCACCGACCTGATGATCTTCGACATCCCGACCTTGATCGAATACATCACCACCTTCACCGAGCTGCGGCCCGGCGACGTGATCTCCACCGGCACGCCGGGGGGCGTCGGTTTCAGGCGCGACCCGCAGGTCTTCATGAAGCCCGGCGACACGGTCGAGGTGGAAATTTCCAAGATCGGCACCCTGGTCAACCCGATCGTCGCCGAATAGGCGCGCGATCCTTTTGATGGCCAACGCCCGGGCGGCGGGGCATCGGAGCACAAACATGACCTTTTCGCGTTTCTCCCTGATCCTGTGGGGACTCGGCATCCTTCTTCGCTTTTGCGCCTGGCGCTACCCCGCCTTCGCCGAGCGGCTGAAGGAAAAGAGCTTTACCGCGCAGATGAAGACCGCCGACGGGACCGTCGGGCGCTGGTTCCGCTTCGGCGACGGCAAGGTCGCCACCGGCGCCGGCATCGATGCGGAAGCCGAGGTGGTGCTCTCCTTCAAGAACGCGAAGATCGCCGCCGACCTCTTGATGCCGCCGATCGACCAGCAGGAACAGATCGATGCGCTGAAAGACTTCAAGCTGAAGATGGAGGGGCCGGACGAATTGACCTCCTGGTTCACCCGCACCGTGCTGCTGACCCAGACGATCGGCTGGAAATACGGGGTGCCCCAGAACGACGGCTCGGTGCGCTATACCTCCATGACCAACGGCGGGCCGGTCTTCGTCTTCGTCCACGACGGCAAGATCCAGCGCATCACCCCCATCACCTTCGATGAGACCGACGCCGCGCCCTGGACCATCAAGGCCCACGGCAAGGAATATACGCCGCCGCGCAAGACGACGCTGGCGCCCCACGGGCAGAACTTCAAATCGGTGATCTATTCGCCGGACCGCTGCCTGTATCCCATGAAGCGTGTCGACTTCGACCCTGACGGCGAACGCAATCCCCAGAACCGGGGCGTTTCCGGCTACGAGCGCATCACCTGGGACGAAGCGCTGGACATCGTCGCCAACGAGACCAAGCGCATGAAGCGCGATTACGGGCCGGGCGCCATCGCCTCCTCCCACGGCTCGCATCATACCTGGGGCAATATCGGCTATTACCTCAGCGCCAATTTCCGCTTCATGAACGCCATCGGCCACACCGAGGTGCACCACAACCCCGACAGCTGGGAAGGCTGGTACTGGGGAGCGACCCACCATTGGGGCTACAGCCTGCGGGTCGGCCAGTGCGAGAACTACGGCACGGTGGAAGACTGCCTGCAGAATTGCGAGATGATCGTCTTCTGGTCGGCCAACCCGGAGGCAACCTCGGGCGCCTATGGTGCCTTCGAGGGCACCGTCCGCCGCCAATGGCTGAAGCAAAGCGGCATCAAGATCGTCCACGTCGATCCCTATTTCAACGACACCGCGCAATTCCTCGGCGGCAAGTGGATCGCGCCGAAACCCACCACCTCTCCGGCGATGGGCATGGCGCTGGCCTATGTCTGGATCACCGAGGATCTCTACGACAAGGAATATGTGGAGGCCCGTACCACGGGCTTCGACAAATGGAAGGCCTATATCCTGGGCGATGAGGACGGCACGCCCAAGACTCCGGAATGGGCGGCGGAGGAAACCGGCGTCCCGGCCCGCGACATCCGGGCCCTGGCCCGGGAATGGGGCACCAAGCGCACCTATCTCGGCGCCGGCGGCTGGGGCACCGGCCATGGCGGGGCGTGTCGCAACGCCACCGGCATCCAGTGGGCCCGGGTCTGCGTCTGCCTGATGGCGATGCAGGGGCTCGGCAAGCCCGGGGTCAATTTCGGCAACCTGCAATGGGGCACCCCGATCGATTTCAATTTCTACTTCCCGGGCTATGCCGAGGGCGGCATGTCGGGCGACATGGAGCACACCGCCATGGCGGTGGAACTGTTCCAGCGCATGCCCCAGCTGCCCACCATCAATTCCGCCAGCCAAAAGATCCCGCGCCTGTTCTTCCCCGAGGCCATCTTAGAAGGCAAGGCCGAGGGCTACATGTGGGACGGCAAGACCATGGAGGCGCAGTTCAACAAGATCGTCTATCCGAAGCCGGGACAGGCGATGGTGCGCATGCTCTATAAATACGGCGGCTCAGCCATCGCCACCATGCCGGACACCAACCGCTGGGTGGCGGCCTATCGGTCATCGAACCTGGAATTCGTCGTCAACCAGTCGATCTGGATGGAGGGTGAGGCCCAATTCGCCGACGTCATCCTGCCCGCCTGCACCAACTTCGAGCGTCCCGACATCTCCGAATGGGCCGGGCTCGGCGGCTACGCCCACCACGGCCAGAT
>JAHEKA010000037.1 GCA_024638585.1 Rhodospirillales bacterium | reverse complement strand
TGTCCTATGCCGAGATGCTGGGCGCCCTGGTGATCGGCGGCGCCGTCGGCACCGTGATCGCCAAGAAGATCGAGATGGCGGCGATGCCGCAACTGGTGGCCGCCTTCCATTCGCTGGTGGGCCTTGCCGCCGTGCTGGTGGCGGCGGCGGCGTTCTATAATCCGGCCGCCTACGGCATCGTCGATGCCACCGGCACCCTCAAGTTCGCGAGCCGGATCGAGATGGGCCTCGGCATCGTCATCGGCGCCATCACCTTCTCCGGCTCCATCGTCGCCTTCGCCAAGCTGCAGGGGCTGGTGTCGGGCAATCCGGTGGTGTTCCCCGGCCAGCATTTGCTGAACCTGATCCTTGGCCTGGTGATCGTCGGCCTGATGGCGATGTTCTGCGCCGATGTCGATGCCAAATGGTTCTGGGCGATGACGGCGCTCGCCTTCCTGATCGGTTTCCTGATCATCATCCCGATCGGCGGCGCCGACATGCCGGTGGTGATCTCGATGCTCAATTCGTATTCCGGCTGGGCCGCGGCGGGCATCGGCTTCACGCTTGAGAACACGGCGCTGATCGTCACCGGCGCGCTGGTGGGGTCCTCGGGCGCCATCCTCAGCTACATCATGTGCAAGGGCATGAACCGCTCGTTCTTTTCCGTCATCCTGGGCGGCTTCGGCGGCGATGCGGAGGCAGCAAGCGGCGGCGGCGCGGGCGGCGACAGGCCGGTCAAGGCGGGCTCGGCGGATGATGCCGCCTTCATCATGAAGAACGCCGGCAAGGTCGTTATCGTGCCGGGCTACGGCATGGCGGTGGCCCAGGCCCAGCACGCGCTCAGGGAAATGTGCGACCTGCTGAAGGGCGAAGGGGTCGACGTGAAATACGCGATCCATCCGGTGGCGGGCCGCATGCCGGGACACATGAACGTGCTGCTGGCCGAGGCCAACGTGCCCTATGACGAGGTGTTCGAGTTGGAAGAGATCAATTCGGAATTCCAGACCACCGACGTCGCCTTCGTCATCGGCGCCAACGACGTCACCAACCCGGCCGCAAGGGACGATCCGCAAAGCCCGATCTTCGGCATGCCGATCCTGGACGTCGACAAGGCCCAGACGGTGCTGTTCGTCAAACGCTCGCTGTCGCCGGGCTATGCCGGGGTCGACAACGACCTGTTCTACCGCGACAACACCATGATGCTGTTCGCCGACGCCAAGAAGATGTGCGAGGACATCGTCAAGGCGCTGTGAGGCGCAGCCGTGAAGACGCCGAAAAAACGCTTCATTTAAATAAGTCCTTAATTAAGTAACCCTTTAAACAAGGCCTTTTTTTGGTGGACTCCCGCGCCTCATTTCGGCGCCAGGCAGGGCCACCATCAGCCGGAAGATGACGATGAGGCTGGGACCGGGCGCTTTCAGCTTTCTCATGGCGGGCTTGTCGAACCATGAGCGTCGCTTGGCCCATCTATCATCCCTTGCCGGACTCGGGATGACGATGTCGGTCTGAGGACCAGCTGCGGCAACTCAAAAAAACAGAAAAGCCGCACACCCTTTGGGTGGCGGCCCTGTGGGGACCGATCCTTTGGGACCGGCCGTCCTTTAAGCTTAGGCGGTCTAGTAGCCTTCGCGCTCCATGCGCTTGCGCATCAGCTTGCGGTAACGGCGCACCGCCTCGGCCCGTTCCCGGGCGCGTTTCTCTGACGGTTTCTCGTAAGAGCGGCGCATCTTCATCTCGCGATAGACGCCCTCGCGCTGCATCTTCTTCTTGAGCGCGCGCAGCGCCTGATCGACGTTGTTGTCTCTGACCGTTACCAGCACGTTGTTCCGACCGTCCTTTCCAAAAACCCATAGCTTTCATTGCGTTCAGGCGGCCGATCCGCCCGACGCGCGCGGTTTCTAACACTTCCGCCCCCGCTTGTGAAGGGGCAAGGCGCACCGCGTCAGCCTTCAATATCGGCCTCACTATACCAGATTTCCCGTTACAGAGGGATGAAAAGCGGAAAATCGGCGGAATCTTAGGGTTTCCCCCCTTTACCGGGGGCGCTTGCGGCCTCATATTGCGCCCATGGCCATTCTCAAGATCGCAAAAATGGGCGATCCGGTGCTGCGCACCCCTGCCCAAGACGTCCCCGATCCCACCCAACCACAGATCCGCGCGCTGGTCAGCGACATGGTGGAGACCATGGTGGATGCCGGCGGTGCCGGCCTCGCCGCGCCCCAGGTGCATGTGCCGCTCAAGATCGTCATCTTCTACGCACCAGCCGATGGCGCAGAAGAGAGTGTGGAAGAGGGTGCGGAAGAAGAGGCCGAACAAGGTGCCGGAGACGGTGCGGAAGCGGCGGGCGATCCCGGCGCGCTCACCATCCTGATCAACCCGAAGATCGAGCCCTTGACCGATGAACAGGCGTTCGGCTGGGAAGGCTGCCTTTCGGTCCCGGGGATGCGGGGAGTGGTGCCGCGCTTCACCCGGATCCGCTATTCGGGGCTCGACATCAACGGCCATCCGGTCTCCATCGAGGCGGAGGGCTTCCACGCCCGGGTGGTGCAGCACGAATGCGATCACCTCGACGGTGTCCTCTATCCCCAGCGCATGACCGACCTCCGTCTGTTGGGATTCAATGACGAATTCGACCGCCATCCCCTCGACCTTTCGCCCGCCCAGGACGAGGACGAGGACGGGGCGGCGGACGCGGCCGATGGTGCCGATGAACCCGCCGGTGCCGACGGCGAACCGGCCAAGGGCTGAGCCATGAGCGATCGCGGGCCGAGGGAAGACCAAGGCGCAGACCAGGAACCGGAATTGGCCGCGGCCAGGCGGGCGATCCTGGAAGCCACCCTGATCCATGTGCCGTTCGACGGCTGGTCGGAGACCGCCATCCAGGCCGGCATCCGCGACGCCGGCCAGCGCGAAACCCTGTCGGCCCTGGCCTTCCCCAATGGTCCGGCGGACATGGCGGAATACTACTGCGCCGTCGCCGATGCCCGCATGGCCGCCGCCATCGATCCGGAACAGGCCGCCGCCATGCGCGTGCGCGAGCGCATCACCCATGCCATCCGTCTGCGCATGGAACAGGCCGCGGCCGAGCGCGCCGCCGTCGCCAAGCTGATGGCCTTCTTCGCCCTGCCCGGCAATCAGCCGCTCGCCGCCACCTGCCTGTATCGCACCGTCGATTGCATCTGGCGGGCGATCGGCGACACCTCCACCGATTTCAACTTCTATTCCAAGCGCGCGATCCTGGCCGGCGTTCTGGGCGCGACGGTGCTCTATTGGCTGGGCGACGATTCCGAAGACTGCGCCGACACGAAGGCCTTCCTCGACCGGCGGATCGAGGACGTGATGACCTTCGAGAAGGTCAAGGGCCGGGCGCGGGACGCCTTCGGCAAGCTGCCCGACCCCTTCCGCATCCTGCGCGATGTTGCGCGGCGTCCGGGTGGTCCGGGCGGTCCGACCGCTCCCGGCGACGGCGGGCCGGACGACACCGGGTCCCCAGGCACCGGTGCGGGCCCAGGGCCGCGATCCTGACCCCTACTCGCCGAAGAACGGCATCCTAGGCGGCGTGCCCCCGGCCTCCAGGGGGTAGAGCTTGGTGGCGTGGCCCATCTTGCGCCCCGGCCGGGCTTCCGTCTTGCCGTAGAGGTGGATCTTGACGTCGGGATCGGCGATCAGGTCGCCGATTTCATTGATGTCGTCGCCGATCAGGTTGCGCATCACCGCGTTGGAATGGCGTGACGGATTGCCCAGCGGCAGGCCGCAGATGGCGCGGACGAACTGCTCGAACTGGCTGGTGATGCAGGCGTCGATCGACCAATGCCCGGAATTGTGGGGCCGGGGAGCGATCTCGTTGACCAGAAGCGTGCCCTCGGCGGTGACGAAAAGTTCCACCGCCAAGAGGCCGACGAGGTCGAGACCCTGGGCAATCGCCTCGGCGATGGCGATGGCCTGTTGGGCGAGCTCCGGCGCGATCTGTGCCGGGGCGACGGTGGTGTCCAGGATATGGTGGCGGTGGCGGTTCTCGACCGGTTCGAAGGCAGCCATGCGCTCGGCGTCCTGGCGCGCGAGGATGACCGAGATCTCGGCCTGGAAATCGACGAAGCCTTCGAGGATGCCGCGCGCAGCGCCCATCGCCGCGTAGGCCTCATGCACATCGGTCTCGGGCCCAATCATCACCTGGCCCTTGCCGTCGTAGCCCAGCGTCGCCGTCTTCAGAACGGCCGGACGGCCGATCTTCTCCAGCGCACGGGCCAGGTCATCGGCCGATTCCACGGCTTCGAAAGGGGCTGTCGGTCCGCCGTTGGCGTTCAGGAAGGTCTTTTCGCGAATCCGGTCCTGGGCGACCTCGAGGCATTGGACCCCGGGTCGAAGAGGCACTACTTCGGCAAGCGCTTTCGCCGCCGCCGCGGGCACGTTCTCGAATTCGAAGGTGGCAACATCGACCGATCGGGCGAAATCCCCGAGCGCGTCGGCGTCGTCGAATTCGGCGATGGTCACGGCCGGGGCGACCTGCGATGCCGGGCTGTCCTGTTCCGGGGTGAAGATGTGGACCCGGTAGCCCAGCCGGGTCGCCGCATGGGCCGTCATGCGGCCCAGCTGTCCGCCGCCGAGGATGCCGATGGTGGCGCCCGGAAGAAGGGGAGGGAAGGGAAGGTCGGACACGGGGATAGGCTCAGGCGTCGTCGCTGGGCTCCAGCGCCACGGCGTCGGTCTGGGCGGCCCGAAACTCGTCGAGCGCCTTGGCGATGCCTTGATCGCTGAGTGCCAGTACCGCGGCGGCCAGAAGGGCGGCGTTGATAGCCCCGGCCCGGCCGATGGCCAGCGTTCCCACCGGCACGCCGCCCGGCATCTGGGCGATGGAGAGAAGGCTGTCCATGCCCTTGAGCGCCGCGCTTTCGATCGGCACGCCGAAGACCGGCAGCGGAGTCATGGAGGCGGCCATGCCCGGAAGATGGGCGGCCCCACCGGCGGCGGCGATGATGACCTTGAACCCGGCCTCCCGGGCGCCGGTGGCGAATTCGTACAGCCTCCCCGGCGTGCGGTGGGCGGATACGATCTTCGCCGCATAGGCCACCCCCAGCGCATCGAGGGTCTCCCCTGCATGGCGCATGGTGGCCCAATCGGATTGGCTGCCCATGATGATGGCGATCGGCGGGCTCTGGTCTGCCATTTGGTCTCTTTCGAATGTCCGGCAACGCGGAATTTGGGCCCGCGCCCCGCGAAGGAAGCGGACATTATAGGTAGGCGGGCCCTCAAGGCAACCGGCCAGGGCCGCGCCGTTCGGCGCGAGGGCGCCGCGTCTTCCGACGGTGGATGGGACCCTTCGTTAACCAATGGGTAAGGATTGGCCTCTAAGTGTTTCCTGCCCGTTCCCTTCGGTGCCGCTCCCATAGGTGCCGGAATCGGGCCTCGGATTGGGGGAAGTCCCAGATAGGAGAAGTCCAGCGATGAAAATCGGCCAGACGCGCCCCCTTGGCCGGAGCGGCGGGGTGACCCCACTGCGCCCGGCCGCAGGGGCCACCCGAGCCGCGCCCGTGGCCCGGACCGCACCGGTGAGCGATTCGGCATCGGTGATGGGAATCCCTGAGCAGGAATTCACGCCCAAGGTCCGCGAGGCGATCGTCAGCCTCCTCGAGGAAGTCAGCACCCTGCGTCAGGAGCTTGAGGACAGTAAGAAACGGATCACCCATCTGGAGAAGCTGGCCGACGAAGACGCCCTGGTGCCGATTTCCAATCGGCGCTCCTTCGTGCGCGAACTGTCCCGCATGCTGGCCTATGCCCAGCGCTATGGCGGTGAGATCAGCGTGCTGTATTTCGACATCAACGACATGAAGTCGATCAACGATGCCCACGGCCATGCCGCGGGCGACGCGGCGATCGCCCATGTTGCCGACCTTCTTGCCGCCAATATCCGCGAGTCCGACGTGGTCGGACGGCTCGGCGGGGACGAGTTCGGGATCATTCTGGCCAATGCGCCGGAATCGGAAGCCATACAGATCGCGGAAAACCTGGGCAAGGCCATCTCCGCGACGCCCTTCGATTGGAAGGGCCAGAAACTGAAGGTCTCCATCTCCTCGGGCGCCTATGCCCTCAAGGGGGGTGAGGATGCTTCCGCCATGCTCGACCAGGCGGACCAGGCGATGTACGCCCGCAAGCCGCGCGTTCCCCAAGGCAGCACCTGAGATCCGGGCCCAATCCCGGCGCCCTGACCGGAACCCGCGTCTGATCCCAAGTTTTTTGCATTCTGCATGGCGCTGGGCCGTGTTGCCTATTGATGGTGCGCGGCCAATTGGGTAATGCTGGGCCCGGTTGAAGTCCGGTCGGGAACGTCATGGCGCAAGCCAAGCGAATTGGAATCCTCACAAGCGGCGGAGATTGCGCAGGCCTGAATGCGGTCATTCGGGCCGTCGTGTTCCGGGCCGTTCACAGCTACGGCTGGGAGGTGATCGGCATAAAGCGCGGCACCCTGGGCCTGATGGTCTCGCCGCCGGATGCGGTGCCCCTCACACTCGACATGTTCCACGGTGAAGTGCTGCGCATGGGCGGGACCCTGATCGGCACCACCAACCGCGGCAACCCGTTCGATTTTGCCCTGGCCGACGGCAGCCGCGTGGACCGCTCGGAAGAAATCTACGCGGGCTACCGCGAGCTCGGGCTGGACGGGCTGATCGTCGTGGGCGGAGACGGGTCGTTCCAGATCACCCGCCGCCTGGAACAGGAAGGCGGGCTCAACGTCGTCTGCATCCCCAAGACCATCGACAACGACGTTCCCGGCACCGAGAACGCCGTCGGTTACATCACCGCCGTCAATGTCACGACCGAAGCGCTTGATCGGCTGCAGACCACGGCGGCGTCCCATTCGCGGATCATGATCCTCGAGGTGATGGGCCGGGACGCGGGCCATATCGCGTTGGCTTCCGGGGTTGCCGGGGGGGCGGACATCATCCTGATCCCGGAGATTCCCTTCACCATCGATTCGCTGGCCCGCAAGATCGAGGACATCGACACCGAATGGGCGCGCGATTTCGCCCTGGTTGTCGCCGCCGAAGGCTGCACCGCGGAGGACGGGAGACGCTTCACCATCGCCGATACCGACGGCCAAGCGCGTTACGGCGGCATCGGCCATTACCTCGCCGACCGATTATCCACGGCCACCGGGTGGGAGACCCGCTTCACCATCCTCGGCCATGTGCAGCGCGGCGGGCGGCCGTCGACCACCGACCGGGTCATCGGGGCAGCCTACGGCGTGCATGCCGTCGACCTGATCAGCCGAGGCGATTTCAGCCGCGTGGTGGTCTGGCAGAACCGGCAAGTGACCGACCTGCCCCTGGAACAGGTGGCCGGCGTGTCGCGAAACGTCGAGATCGATGGCCCGGTGATGCGGACCGCCCGGGGACTGGGCATCTCGTTCGGCGACGACTGAGGGGCATGGTGGCAATGGACTTTCCCGACCATCCGTTCTGGGACTTTTCGCTGGAGGTCTATCACCGTGACGGGGTCGGCGCGGCCAGCCTTCATCTGCAGGCGCGCCACGGTATCGACGTCAATGTCATGCTGTTCTGCTTGTGGCTTGGCCATTCCGGGCGCGGCGTGATGACCGAGGAGGAACTCCGTGCCCTCAGGACGGCGACGGATCAGTGGCACGAGGTGGTGGTGAGAGGGCTGCGCCGGGTCCGGACCACCCTCAAGGACGGATTTCCAGACACGCCGGACAGGTTGCGCGAATCGCTTCGGGGCAGCATCCAGGCGGCGGAAATCAATTCCGAACATCTTGAACAGTTGCTGCTTGCCGGCGCGGTGGACCGCCCGGTCGAGGCTGAAGATGCGCCGCTGGAGGCTCGGGCCGCCGACGGCGGGCGCAACTTTGCGCGTTATCTAAAAAGCCTCGAAATCGCGTTCGATCCCGCCGACAGCGTCCATTTCGCCCATATCCTGGGACAGACCTTCCAGGGTCTCACGCCCGAGGGCGCCTTGGACATCGCGGAAACCTTGATGTGACGTGAATAGGGGCCTCGGTCCTTGGAGTTCCCGGCGGTTTGCGGTAGCATTTTCCTGGTGACACGGGATCTGACCCGCATCGGCGTTGGACGAGGCCTGGGGGGACCAATCGACCGGTGCGGCGCCCCCGTGTTGGTGTAGACCCTGCCTGTTGGCATGAAGGAGATACGAATGGCCTTGGAAGATCAGGATGCGCAGATCGAAAAATTGAAAGCCGACCACGCCGGCCTTGAACAAGAGATCGAAGACGAGTTGTCGCGGCCTTATCCCGATGATCAACACATCGCAGACCTGAAACGGCAGAAATTGCGAATCAAGGACGAACTTCTCAAGCTAGAGAACGTCTGAGACCCAAACATGTAACGCGCCCCTTGGGGCGCGTTCTTTTTTGCAGAATATGTCCCGGCCCAAGGTCCGGGCCAGGGCGATCGCGTTGCCAACTAAGGCTGACGGTCTGGTTCGTCGTCGTCCTTGGCCGCGCTGCTGTCTTTTTCCTCCGACGGTGCCGTGGGAAAAACGTTCTCCACCGTGGGCGCATCCGGCACCGAAGGCTTGGGCTGCTCCATCGGGAGATGTTCGTGATAGGGATTGACGGCGCTGCCCGCCGCGGGCTCTTCGGCTGGCGGCGCGGCCGTCTCCGGCACGCCCGCCAGGACGTCTTCCTTGGTCGCTTCCCGTTCCTGCTTGGCCGCCGCCTTGGCGGCGCGGGCTTCGGCCCGTTCCTTGCGTTTGCGCGCGGTCTGGACCTCGGCAAGCAGTTCCTCATAGGTGCAGATGCCGATATCCACCGGATCCACCGGTGAGATATTGGCTCCCTTCCAATGGGTGCGGTCGCGCACGGCGTTGATCGTGGTCTTGGTGGTGCCGACGATGCGCGAGATCTGGGCGTCAGATAGTTCCGGATAGTGGCGCAGCAGCCAGGCGATGGCATCGGGCCGCTCCTGGCGCTTGGCAATCGGGGTGTAGCGCGGGCCCTTGGTCTTCGGCGCTGGGCGCGGCATGGTGGCCTCGGCCATCACGAGGCGCAGTGCGGAATCCTGTTCGCAGCGCTTGATCTCTTCGTGGGTCAGTTGTCCGTTGGTGGTGGGATCGATGCCGACGATGCCCACGGCGACTTCCTCGTCGGCGATCGCCTGCACCTCCAGGGCGTGCAACTGGCAGAAATCGGCGATTTGGTCGAAGGTCAGGCCGGTGTTCTCGATCAGCCAAACGGCGGTCGCTTTGGGCATTAAGGGAGCAACCATCTGTCGTCCTCGTTTGCGGTTTCAGGTGTTGTCGGCCAAGAACGTGATGGGCCCGGGCTTCGGTTTCCCGCCCGGGCCGTACCACGATGGTGGCAATAACGTACGTCCAATCATATAGTTTCGGTGAAAAAGGGCAAATCTTTCGCGGGGCTCGGTCCCGCCCAACCGGGTGGAGCGGAAACCATGGACGAAGACGATCTCGAACCGGTCAAGGCAAAAAGCTTCGAAGGCAAGGTCTTCGATACCTTCTCCATCGAAGAGATCGAGGCCTATATCGGGGAACTCAAGGCCGAGATTGCCCGCGCCGAAGCGGCGATCGGGGCCAAGAGGGGATTCCGGGACAGTGCCGAGGACGTGTTCCGGAGCTAGCCCCCTCATTTTATTGACGTTTTTTTCCCACAAATTGTGGGTTTTATTAACCTTGCATTAACCAATGGTGCCTATTTTCAGGGGCAGACAATTCCTCGTCAGGGTTGTTCATTGGACATAGTCCAATCCTTTTGACGCCTCCCTGTTAAACTTTTTAGCCGCCCCCCGGGGCGGCTTTTTTTTGCCGCGGCTCGCCCATACCCCGGCCTAAGGCCAAAATGCGGCCGCCCCGGCCGATCGACCGGGGCGGCGTTTTGCTCTCAAGCGCCCCAAAAGGGGCGGCAGGGCATTTTCCGGAGGGGGCTGCCTTAGGCCGCCTTGCCCTCGACGATGCGGCCTTGGCCGTCGCCGTTGATCGCGATCTTGCGGGGCTTGGCCTCTTCCGGCACGACCCGCTCAAGAGCGACGTGCAGCAGCCCGTTCTCGAGTTTCGCGCCATGGACGATCACCGCGTCGGCCAGGGCGAAGTTGAGCCGGAAGGCGCGCCCGGCGATGCCGCGGTGCAGGACCTGGCGCTTGGCGCCCTCTTCCTCATTCTGCTTGATCTTGCCGGAGATCAGCAGGCTGTTGTCCTTGACCGTGACGTCGAGGTCGTCCTCGCCGAAACCGGCCACCGCAACGGTAATCCGGTAGTGATTGTCATCGGTCTTTTCGATGTTGTAGGGCGGATAGGCGCTGTCGTTTTCCGGCGAACGCGCGCTTTCCATCAGGCGGTTGATGCGATCGAACCCAACGGTCGAACGGAACAGGGGAGAGAAATCGAAACCAGTCATGTCCATATCCTCCAATCAAGCAATACGGGCTTTTTGAACGCCCGGGCCGTCAATCGCGACGCGCTCCGGGAGCGGCCCCATTTGGGCACCGCTGGACAAGATTTAGGGACCCTCTGGCCCGATTCAAGATGGGAATATCAAAAAACAGGAATTTTTTTCTAGTTTAAAACAAGAGCTTATCAAGCCCATGAAGCGCCCCAGCCCGGTTCGCGCACCTGACCTGGGACCGCGTGATAATCTCGCTCCAGCGGCTTCGGGGAAGAGCGAGTGGGCGTTAGTTGAGTAACAGTGCTAAAGGGTAGAGCAGTCATGATGGGAGAAGCGGCAACGGCATTCTTCGAGAAGACCTACGAAGAAGCCACGGATTTGCTGGTCGAAGCCAGGGATTACATCGCGATCGAGGAAAAAGCCGATCTTGAGCAGATGATCGCAAGCGACCGGCTGCGCCTGTCCCGCGAAACGACCCGGCTGACGGCCCGGCTGACCACGATCATGGCATGGCTGCTGGCCCGCAGGGCGGTTCTGGCCGGGGAACTGACCCAGGCCGAGGCCGCGAGCCCCCCGTATCTCTTGGAGCGCAATACCACGCTGGCCGACGGCGACCCGGAGGCTTACGAGGATCTGCCGGAACTATTGAGCGATCTGATGGACCGCAGTCATCGGCTCTATATCCGGGTCACCCGCTTGGATGAGTTGGTGCAAAGCGGGATCGGCACCCACCCACCGCGGTTCTATTCCTGATCCAGGGCGGCGCCGATCGTGGCCCCGGACTCAAAAAGGCCGGCCCCAGGGCCGGCCTTGTCGCAATCGGCGCGTGATGCGCGGCCTATTTCAGGCCGAACCCTTCGAACCGCTTGTTGAACTTGGCGAGCTGGCCGCCCGAATCGATCAGGCGGTGGACGCCGGTCCAGGCGGGGTGGGACTTCGAATCGATGTCGA
>JAHEKA010000480.1 GCA_024638585.1 Rhodospirillales bacterium | reverse complement strand
AGCCATGGTCCGCGGCCTTGGCCATCTTCATGAACTTGTCGAGATCAAGCCCCCCCGCCGCGGCAACCTCCATGACCTCGAACAGCAGGATCCGCTCCGCGGCATTGATCAGGTTCTTGGCGATCTTGGCGGTGTTCCCCGCACCCAGGGGGCCGAAATGGATGACCTCCGCGCCAAGAGGTTCGAGATAATGACGGTGCGCCGAAACCGCGTCGTCGCTGCCTCCCACCAGGAAGATGGCTTCACCCGCGCGCACCTTGGCGGGGACCGCCGTCACCGCCGCATCCAGGACCGTCACCTCCCGCTTGGCAGCTTCTCCGGCAATCTCCTTGGTGGTCTCCGGGTTGATGGTGGGATGGAGGAACACCACGGCCCCCGCCGCCGCACCCGCGAGGACGCCATCGGGGCCCAGAACCGCGTCGATCGCCTGGGCATCGGTACGGACGAAGACATGGACGCACTTTACGCCCGTCGCTGCCGCGGCGGGGGATGCGACCGCCTCCGCACCCGCTTTGCGGGCCTCGTCCATCCTGTCTTCGGCAGCGTCATAAGCCTTGACGTCTTTCCCCGCCGCTTTCAAGAGCTCAAAAAGCGCCGCCCCCATGGCGCCGAAGCCCACCAATCCAACTGTCTCTGTCACCGCATCTCCCCCTGAAAAGAATAAAGTCTATCGACCGATGAACCCCTGGAACCGGCTCGCGATCGGGTCAGGGGACCCAATACAAAGGCCACACAACGGCCACCCGCGTCCTAGAGCTTGAGCAACTTGGCCGCCGTGCCGCCGAGGATGTTTGCGCGCTGGGCGGCGGTCAGGCCCTTCGCCTTCTTGACGAAACCGATGGGGTCGGGGTCCTTGAGGAACACCGGATAGTCCGACCCCATGACGATGCGCCCGGCCCCCACCTTGCCGGCGAGGAAGCCCAGCATGTCCGGGTTGTAGATGACGGTGTCGTAATAGAACCGCTTCATATAGGCGCTCGGCTCGCGCTTGATATTGACCCGCGTCTCCGGCCGGACCGCGAAGGCGCGGTCGACCCGCCCGGCGTAGAACGGCAGGAATCCGCCGCCATGGGCCATGACGATCTTGAGCTTGGGGTATTTGTCCAACAGGCCCGAGTAGATGATCGAGGACATCGCCATCGCCTCTTCAAGCGGTTGAGCGATGGAATTCCACAGGAAATACTCCTGCATGCGTTCGGTCGCGGTAAAGCCGTGCGGGTGGATATAGACCGGATACCCCGATTCCGCCGCCGCCGCCCAGAAAGGTTCCAGGGCCGGGTCGCCAAGCTCTTTATCCTCGGTGCGTGAGGAAATCTGGACGCCACGATGCCCCAGGCCGATGGCGCGGACGAGCTCTTTGGCAGCCAGCTTCGGCGATTGCAGCGGCACCGTGGCGATACAGGCGAAGCGGTCGGGATGCCCGGCGACGATTTCCGCCGCCCGGTCGTTGAAGATCTTGGCGACCTCGAGCCCCTTGCGGGGCGAGGCCCAGTAACAGAAATGGGTGAGATGCGCGCTGATCACCTGGACGTCGATCCCGGCCTTATTCATGTCCCGGATGCGCGCGCGCATGTCGGTAGACCGCGATTGCACGGTCTGATCCTGGCGTTTCTGGAAGGCGGCCGACTGGCGGCTCACCCGGGCGCCGGGTTTCCTCGGCCCCTTGGCGTTGGCGCGGATCCAAGCCTGGACCTCGGGCATGTTGATATGGGTATGGAAATCGATCACGCACGCCTTCTTGCGCGCCTGGGGCTTTCTCGCCATCGGGTCAAGTCCTCTCTGCGATTAGTTTTTCAACTCATTGGGAGCCATCATAGCGCAGGATGAAGAGTCCCCATTGCTTGTCGCTGATAAAAATATTGCCGCGCGCATCGACCGCGACGTCCTCGGTCTGGGTGGTCAGCGACTTTTCGGGCTTCGGTCCGGCGCGGGTTCGGGGCGCGGGCGGCACGAACCAGCCGCATTCGGCGGGCCGGCGGGGATCGTCGATGTCGAAAATTCTGAGCCCGGCGTTGAACCAGGTGTAATAGACGAGATTTGCCTGCCGCTGGACGAACGGGTTGTGCTGTTCCTGATTGGTGTTGTGCGGTCCGAACCGGCCCCCCTTCTCGCAAAAATGCGTGTACCCGGCGCCCGCGGGCGGCGCCGGCTCCGGGAAAAAACTCATCAGCCGGGGACGGGCCTTTTCCCGGATGTCGACGATGCCGACATACTGCATCACCTCTTCATCGCAGCCCTCGGCATGAGCCTCCGACGACACCAGCAGCTTGTCTTCGCCCGCCAGCGGCAGCACCGTATGCACTGCCTGGGGGCCGGAATGGCCGTCGCCGAAAGGCGGCACCATGTCGAGGCGGCCGATGACGTGAGGCCTGGCGACGTCGCCCATATCGAGGATGAGGACGGCGGGGGCGTATCCGAGATACGCCGTCTTTCCATCGGCGCCTAAGTTAAGCGGACCGTGGAAGCCGATCGGCTTATCGATGGGTTTGGTCTCCCCCTCCTTCTGGCCTTCGAGCCAGAACCGCCCGGCCTCCTTCGGATTCACGGGGTCGCTGACGTCGAGGGTCACCAGGATGGGCCGCTCGAACCCCGGCATCACGGCGGAAAGGTAAGCAAAATCACCGCCGGGATAGATGTTCCGGTGGGTGCCGAGCGCGCCGGTCTTCCAGTGGGAGAGAAACTTGGGATCCTCCGGGTCGGATATATCCCAAAGCAGCACGCCCTCCTCGAAAGGCTTGTCGGCGTCCCCGCCCCAGGAGGGCGCCTGGCGCTGCAAGGCGGTCAACATCAGATTGCCGTGCAGCGTCACCTGAATGGTCCAGGTGTTGGGCGGCCCGTCGATGAACCTGACGTAGCGGGGACGCGCGG
>JAHEKA010000036.1 GCA_024638585.1 Rhodospirillales bacterium | reverse complement strand
CAATCCCCCGCGCGGCTTCCACCTCCACGAGGGCGGCGAGGCGCGCGATCCACCGCCGTCCCGGAAACAAATGGGTGAGAATGCCATGCGCCTCCATCAGCCGGAAAACCGCCGCCGGATCCGGCGCGCGCAAGAGCCGGACCAATTCCCCCCAGATGCGTTCGCCCGACAGATTGGGCAATAACGGGGCCAGCTTTTCCACCGCCGCCAGCGCCTCGGTATCGATCGGCGGGCGCCCGTAATAGGCGTAGAAACGGAAGAACCGGAGCGCCCGCAGGACGTCTTCTGTGATGCGCGTTTCGGCATCGCCGACGAACCGCACCCGTCCCGCGTCGAGATCCGCGAGCCCTCCGAAAGGATCGTGCAGGATACCGTCCTCGGTCAGGGACAGCGCGTTGATGGTCAGGTCCCGGCGCGCGGCGTCTTCGGACCAGTCGTCGGTGAAGGCGACCTCGGCCCGCCGTCCGTGGGTTTTGACGTCGGTCCGCAGGGTGGTGATCTCGAAGTGATCGGGCCCCACCACGGCCGTGACGGTGCCATGTTCGATCCCAGTGGGGATCGCCTTGATCCCGGCCTGATCCAATAACGCCATCACCCGGTCCGGTGGCTCATGGGTGGCGATGTCGATGTCCTGGACCGGCCGGCCGATGACCGAATCCCGCACGCAGCCGCCGACAAACCGCGCCTCCCCACCTTGCGCCGTCAGCGCCGCCATCACTGACCGCGTGGCGGGCGTTTTCATCCAGGGCTGGGGATCGAGCCTGCGCTGTTCGGCCACGGGGCGTCTCGCCGCCCGTCAGCGCAGGCGTCCGGGAACCACTCTCCCGTCTTCCAGATGGGGCGGTTCATAGCGCGAACCCGCCGGGGCGTTACCGTCGACAATGGCCAGTGCCACCGCGACCATCAAGGCGAGGGCGACACCCACACCGGCAATCGCCAGCCACGGGGCGTCGCCGACCGGCGGGAGTGGTTCGGTGCGGCTCCCGGCCTCGACCCGGCGCAGTTGGAACCGGTACCAGGCGAGGTAGGCCAGGGCCGGCAACATCAGCGGCAACAGATAGACGAAGAAAACTCTGACCATGGCCCCCTGTCCTTACATCCCCGGAGGCGCGGCAGCGCTTTCACCTTTGCGCCACACCTGCCCCAGACGGATCAGTATACGGGCGGTGAAGCCGAAGATGAACCATGGGCCGTAGGGAATGGCGTAAGTTGCCTGCGACCGGCCGTCGGAACCGCGCTCCAGGAAGCGGTGGTTGGCGGGATCTAGGACGAAAGGCAGCGGGACCTCGAAAATTTCCGCGACTTCCTCGGCCTGGGGGACCGGATAGAAAGGGGCCGCCAGGCCGATGATCGGGGTCACACGGTAATTGGAGATCGTCCCCCGGGTTTCCAGCGCACCGATGACGGTGACGTCTTCCGGCCTCAACCCGACTTCCTCCTCGGCCTCGCGCAGGGCCGCCCCCACCGCGCCGTCGTCGCCTTCCTCCAGACGGCCGCCGGGGAAGCTGATCTGACCCCCGTGGTCGGGAAGATCGGCGTGGCGCTGGGTCAGCAGCACGGTCACCCCGTCGTCATGCTGGATCAGGGGCACCAGCACCGCGGCGGGGCGGAACACGTCGCCGTGGCGGTCCACCGCCAAGACCTTCTCCTCGGCCCCGAATCCGAAGGTGAACTCCGGCGCGTTGAAGGCCGCCTCGGGCTCCAGCAGCCCGGCACCGAGCCTGCGGCGCAGGTCGGTCGAGCCGCCCGCGGTCATGGGCCTGCCTCCGCACCGGGCGCCACCAGAGGGAAAAAGCAGCCCGCGCTCCACACCCCGGGGCCGGGACCGGGGCCCGGCTCCGCCAGATCGGCAAGCTGGTAGTAGACCGGCCGCGAAAGGCGCGCTTCCAGCCCATCGGCCAATGCCACATACGGACGCGGCCCGGCGGCACTTTCGCGCACGATCAGGGGGTGGTCCTCCCCCACGGTCAGCCAATCGCCGATATTGGTCCGCAACCTGAGCCTGCGCCCCCTGCCGCTGCCTTCCGCCGCCAGTTCAACGGCGATGAATGGCGCATCCTCCACCGTAACGGACACTTTTTCCACCGGAGTCTGAAGCCAGTGGTCGCCGTTTTCATCGCGCCGCAGCACGCCCGCGAACAGTTTGACCATGTCGGGGCGGCCGATCGGCCCTCCTTCGTGGTACCAGATCCCGTCACGATCGATACGAAATTCGCCGGCAATACAGATTTCCGGGTCGTTCACCATAATTTCGCCCATTTCCAAAGTAGGAATAGCGCCTCGATTCGTCGTATGATCATTATAATGATTGGTACTAGATATGCCGTCAGAAGATGAACGTGCGTTCGTCGAAAACAAGCCGCCCAATGGCGACGAAGGCCCCTCGGCTTTGACGCTTGAGCTTTGAAGCCTGGAATATGACAAGGGGAATGAAGTGACCGCTACCGACAGCAATCCGGATCAGCCGGCTGGCACGGAAGAGACCAGCCGTCTCGCCGCTGATATCGAATCCCTGGGCGGACGTCTGCAAGACGTGCGCAATGCCATCGGCAAGATGATCTTCGGCCAGAAGGAGGTCGTCGACGAAACCCTGATCACCATCCTGGCCGGCGGCCACGGCTTGTTGATCGGCGTCCCCGGCCTCGCCAAGACGCGCCTGGTGCAAACGCTGGGCAGCGTGCTGGGGCTTGAGGACAAACGCATCCAGTTCACGCCTGACCTGATGCCCGCGGATATCCTGGGGTCCGAGGTGCTGGAAGAATCCGATACCGGCAACCGCAGCTTCCGGTTCATCCGTGGTCCGGTGTTCTGCCAGCTCTTGATGGCCGACGAGATCAACCGCGCGAGCCCCCGCACCCAGTCGGCCCTTCTGCAGGCGATGCAGGAGCGCTCGGTGGCGGTCGCCGGCATCTCTCACGATCTGCCCCGGCCGTTCCATGTCCTGGCCACCCAGAATCCGCTGGAACAGGAAGGCACCTATCCGCTGCCGGAAGCGCAGCTTGACCGTTTCCTGTTGCAGATCGACGTCACCTATCCCGATGAGGAGGCCGAACGCACGATGCTTCTGGCCACGACCGGGGCGGCGGAGGGCGAGGCCCCCCAAGTCCTCAACGGGGAGGAGCTGATGGCCGCCCAACGTCTGGTGCGGCGCATGCCGGTTGGCGATTCGGTGGTCGATGCCATCCTTGACCTGGTCCGGGCAGGCCGGCCCGGTGAGGGCAATGCCGAGATCGACGACACCGTGGCCTGGGGCCCGGGCCCGCGCGCCAGCCAGGCACTGATGCTGGCCTGCCGGGCGCGGGCGGTGCTCGAGGGACGGCTCGCCCCTTCGGTGGACGATGTCATCGCCCTTGCCCATCCGGTTTTGCGCCATCGCATGGCACTGACCTTCGCGGCCCGGGCGGAAGGGATCACCATGGACCAGGTGATCGACAAGCTCGCCGAGCCGATGTCTTGAGGCACCGCTGATGGCACTGCCTGCCGCGCAATCCCGATCGCGGGCCCCGCTGGCCATGCTGCAGAGGGCGGAAGGGGCCGCCGCGCAGCTGCCCCCGTTGCTGATTGCCGCGGAGCGGGTCGCCAACACCGTCATGCACGGCACCCACGGGCGGCGGCGGCGCGGCCCGGGGGACACCTTCTGGCAGTTTCGCCATTATCAGCCGGGCGATCCCGCCCATAGCATCGATTGGCGCCAGAGTGCCAAGTCCGGCTCCGTCTTCATCCGGGAAAAGGAATGGATCGCGGCGCAATCGGTCTGGCTGTGGCGCGATGCCTCGCCCTCCATGTGCTATGCCTCCAACCGCCGGCTCGAGGAGAAAGTCGATCGCGCCGACCTGCTGACCCTGGCCTTGGCGGCGCTCCTGATGCAGGCGGGCGAGCATGTCGCGCTGACCGGAGAAGGCCGCCCGCCCGCCGCCGGACGCGGGCCGCTGGAACGCATGGCCGCGGTGCTGGCCCGCGCCGCCCAGCAACGGGACGACGCGCCCAACGCGCCGCCCATGGAACCACTGCCGCGTTACGCCCATATCGTGCTGTTGAGCGATTTTCTCGGACCCATGGAGGAACTTGCCGCCACGGTCGGCACCTATGCGGCCAGGGGCGTCACCGGCCATCTCGTCCAGGTCCTGGACCCGGCCGAGGAATCCCTGCCGTTCGCCGGGCGCATCCGCTTCGAAGGATTGGAATCGGAAGGGTCCACCCTGATCAACCGCACCGAAAACGTGCGCCGGGACTATCACAACCGGCTTCACGCCCGGCGCGAACAGACCATCGCTCTCGCGCACCACCACGGCTGGTCTTTCACCTTGCACCATACCGACCGGCCCGCCCAGGAAGCGCTGCTCGCGCTCTATGGGGCGATGACGGTGCCGGCCGTGCAATGGTGAGGCGCCATGATCCTGATCGGCCGCGCGGCGCCGGGCGGCTCGGCCCGAACACGGGCCCGGCCCGGGGCAGGAACGGAGGAATGAGGCCATGTTGAGTTTCGGCGCCTTCGCCTTCGCGGCCCCCTGGGCCCTGGTGGCGCTGGCCGGCCTGCCGATCCTCTGGTGGCTCCTGCGGGTGACGCCACCGGCGCCCAGGCTGCTGCGCTTCCCCGCCATCCGGCTGCTGTTCGGACTGCGCCAAGATGAACAGACCCCGGCGCGCACACCGCTCTGGCTGATCCTGCTGCGCATGACCATCGCCACGCTGGTGATCCTGGGTCTGGCCCGGCCGGTGCTCAATCCCGCGAACCAGTTCGACGCTCCCGGCCCGCTCATGCTTGTGATCGACGACGGGTGGGCCGCGGCCCGGGGCTGGACCCAGCGCACCGCCGCCGTCGAGGCCCTGCTGGCCCGCGCGCAGAGGGCCGAAAAGCCGGTGATCATCCTGACCACCGCGGAACCGGATACCGGCGGGCCGCTTGCCCCCTCCAAGCTGCTCACCGCAGGGGCCGCACGCAGCGTGATACAAGCGCTCCAGCCCAAGCCCTGGCCCACCGCCCGGACCAAGGCGCTGGAGGTTCTCAAAGCGTTGAAGCTGGAGACCCAGGCCAACGTGGTTTGGGTCGCGGACGGCGTCGACGACGGCAGCGCCAAGGACTTCGTCAACCGCTTGACGTTTTTCGGTCCGGTCACGGTGATGGGAGACGCGCCCGGCAGCGGCGCCCTGGTCCTGCCACCGCCCAACACCGCCTCGGCCCAGCTGAAAGGGCGATTGCTCCGCGCCCAGGACGGGGAGCGCGAAGAATTCTGGGTGCGCGGCCTGGACGACCGCGGCCGTGTCTTGCTGCGCGAACGCATCGCCTTCACCGCCGGCGCCCGGTCGGCGGAGCAGATCCTGTCTCTGCCGCCCGAGTTGCGCAACCGCCTGACGCGGCTCGAGGTGGAAGGCGTCGCGTCGGCGGCTACGGTGGCCCTGTTCGACGAGCGCTGGCGCCGACGTCCCGTGGGGATCGTCACCGCCACAACTGACAAGGCCCAGACCCGGCCCCTGCTGTCTGAGATCTTCTATCTTGACCGCGCGCTAGGACCCTATGCGGAACTGCGCAAGGGACCGGTGACCACTCTGCTCTCGCGGCGCCTGGCGGTGCTGGTGATCGCCGACGGCTCGATCCTGACGCCGGGCGACCGCGAAACCATTCAGGGTTGGATGGCCCGCGGCGGGACCGTGCTGCGATTTGCCGGACCGCGTCTGGTCCAGAAGCCCGACGAACTGACGCCGGTGGCGTTGCGTGCCGGCAACCGGGCGCTGGGTGGCGCCATGTCCTGGACGGTTCCGGCCAGGCTGGCGCCATTCTCGGCCTCCTCGCCCTTCGCCGGCATCCCAGTGCCCAAGGACGTCCTGGTTTCTCGCCAGGTTCTGGCGCAACCGGCATTGGATCTGCCCAATCGCACCTGGGCACGGCTGGCCGACGGCACGCCGCTGATTACCGCCGCCGAGAAGGGCCGCGGCCGCTTGATCCTGGTCCATACCACGGCCAATACGGAGTGGTCGAACCTGGCGCTCTCGGGCCTGTATGTCGAGCTCATGCGCCGCGTGGTGAGCCTGAGCCAAGGGGTCTCGGGCGCCCGCAGCCAGGCGCTGCCGCCGGTCACCAGCCTGGACGGGTTCGGGCGATACACCGATCCGCCTGCCGCGGCCCAGCCGCTGCCCGCCGATACCGAAGACGCTGGCGCCGTAAAACCGGGTGACACGCCCGCGCCCGTCCGCCTCGGCCCGACCCGCCCGCCCGGGTTCTATGGCAATGATGCCGCGCGCTTCGCCGTCAACCTGGGCGACGGCATGACCCGTCTCACGCCGATCGGCGATATGCCGGCCGGGGTCGAGGCCCTTGAACTGACAGCACCGGAGGAAACCGACCTCAAGGCCGTCCTGCTGGCGATTGCCCTGGCCCTCTTGATCATCGACCTGTGGGCGGGGCTCATCCTGCGCGGGCTCGCGCCGGAATTCTGGCCCTTCTTGCGACGCCCCGGCGAAGGCCACGTCGCCCGCGCGGAGGAGGCCGGCGCCCAGGCCCTGGCCATCTTCGCCGCCGCCGCCTTGCTGGCCTTGGCAACCGCCGGACCGGTGCAAGCCCAGGACCAGCGACCCAGCGCTCCTCGGGTGACCGAACGCCAGGCCATGGATGCCACTTTCGATACGCGCCTCGCCTATGTCCTGACCGGGGATTCCCGGGTGGACGAGGTTTCCCGGTCCGGCTTGCGGGGTCTCTCGCGGACCTTGCGCATGCGCACGTCGGTGGAACCCAAGGCGCCGATCGGCGTCGATGTGGAGCGCGACGAGCTGAACTTCTTCCCCCTGCTCTACTGGCCGGTCACCACAGCCCAGCCGCTGCCGAGCCGGGCGGCGCGGGACAAGCTTGCCCGGTATCTTAGGACCGGCGGCATGATCATGTTCGACACCCGCGATCAGGGGTCCGGCTCGCTCGGCACACCCGGCGGCTTGGCGCCGTCGGGCCCCGGCGCGGCCAAACTGCGTCAAATCGTTTCTGGCCTGCCGGTTCCGGCGCTGATCCCGGTGCCCAACACCCATATCCTGACCAAGGCATTCTACCTGCTGAAGGAGTTTCCCGGCCGCTGGACCGGCGGCCGCCTGTGGGTGGAGAAAGAAGCGGGCCAGGATAACGACGGCGTTTCCTCGGTGATCATCGGCTCCAACGATTTCGCCAGTGCCTGGGCGGTCGACGGCGGCGGCCAACCGCTGTATCCCGTGGTCCCGGGCGGCTCGCGCCAGCGCGAGATGGCCTACCGGTTCGGCGTCAACCTGGTGATGTACGCGCTGACCGGCAATTACAAATCGGATCAGGTCCACGTTCCGGCGATCCTAGAGAGGCTGGGCCAATGAGAATGCCAGGGCCTCCGACCGCCATGACCCGGCAAGGTGCGCATCGATGGACGTGACCACACAGATCATCTTCGCGCCGCTGCTCGACTGGTCGTTGATCGCCACCCTGGGTGGCCTGGCCGCGCTGGCGCTGCTGTATGCCGCGTGGCGCCGGGCCCGTGGCACCGGGTTGCGCGCGCTCGCCATTGCCGTACTGGTGGGGCTGCTCGCCAACCCTTCGATCAAGCAGGAACAGCGCGATCCCCTGCCCGACATCGCCGTGGTCGTGGTCGACGAAAGCCCAAGCCAGGGCATCGGCGGGCGTCGGGACCAGACCGAACAAGCGCTGACCCATCTGCGCGAGCGGCTGGACAAGGACAAATCCATCGAACTGCGCGTGGTCCGCGCGGGCAAGCCCCGGCCGGTGACCGCGGCCGCCGCAGCCGGCGCCGAGACCACGGTGCCCCGCGACCGCGGCACCCGGCTGTTCGAACCGCTGGCGCGCATCATGGGGGACATTCCGCCGCAACGGTTCGCCGGGACCGTGATCATCACCGACGGGCAAGTCCATGACGCGCCCAAGACCGCCAAGGAACTCCCCTTCCAGGGACCGCTTCACGGCATCCTGACCGGCACCCGCAATCTGCGCGACCGCAGGCTGGTGGTGGAGCAGGCCGCCAGTTTCGGGATCGTCGGCGAACAGGCCGTCCTCACCTTGAAGATCGCCGAATCCGGGGGCGGCACCGGCCGCGCGCGGGTCACCATCACCCGCGACGGATCCGAAAAGCGCGAGCTTGAGCTCGCCACCGGCTTCAGCCATACCCTGGAGTTGTCGGTGGCCCATGCGGGACCCAACGTTTACGAGGTGGCGGTCGAACCCGCCGAGGGCGAACTGACCACTGCCAACAACCGGGCCGCCGTGGTGGTCAACGGCGTGCGCGACCGCCTCCGGGTTTTGCTGGTCTCCGGGCTGCCCCATGCGGGCGAGCGGGTCTGGCGCAACCTGTTGAAGGCCGACCCGTCGGTCGATCTGGTTCATTTCACCATCCTGCGCCCGCCCGACAAGCAGGACGGCACGCCGGTGAACGAGCTGTCCCTGATCGCCTTCCCGACCCGCGAGCTGTTCGAAGAGAAGCTCGAGGATTTCCACCTCATCATCTTCGATCGCTATCACCGGCGCGGCGTGCTGCCAGTCAATTACCTGCGCAACATCGTCAAATACGTGCGCGACGGCGGCGCTATCCTGGAGGCCGGCGGACCGGCACTGGCCACGCCGCTCGGCCTGTTCCGCACGCCGCTCCGCGACATCCTGCCGCTGACACCCACCTCCACCGTGCTCAAGGGCGGCTTCCGCGCCAAAGTGACCGAGGTGGGACGCCGCCATCCGGTGACCGCCAATCTGCCGGGCTTCCGCGGCAAGGGCACCGGGCCCAGGGCCGCGGAGCCCACCTGGGGCCGTTGGTTCCGGTTGGTGGACGCTTCCGCCCGGCGCGGCGTGGTGGTGATGAACGGCAGGGACGAGAAACCGGTGCTGGCCCTCGACCGGGTCGGCAAGGGCCGCATCGCCCAGTTGCTGACCGATCACATCTGGCTTTGGGCGCGAGGCTTCGACGGCGGCGGCCCCCAGGCCGAGCTGCTGCGGCGCACCGCACATTGGCTGATGAAGGAGCCGGACCTCGAGGAAGAGGACTTGAGGGCCCAGATCCAGGGCACCCGCCTGACCGTCACCCGGCGCAGCCTCAAGAAGGACGAAAGCCCGGTCACCCTGCAGACGCCGGGCGGCGAGACACGCACCCTCAAGCTGACCGATCGCGGCGACGGGCGGGCCACAGGGGCGCTTACCATCGCCGAACCCGGCCTGTACAAGGTCACCGACCCGGCCCGCAAGAAAACCGTCTATGCCGCCGCCGGTACGCTCAACCCGCTCGAGTTTTCCGACGTCGTGACCTCGGAAAAGATGCTGGGACCGCTGGCCAAGGCAACCCGGGGCGGCGTTGTGTGGGCGGTCGACGGCCTGCCGGACATTCGCCGGCCGGGGCCGGAACGCGCGCTTTCGGGGCGCGGCTGGATCGGGCTCCGCGCCAATGGTGATTACGTGGTGCGCGGGGTCGATGAAATCCCGCTGCTGCCCGCCCTGCTGGCCCTCCTGCTGGCGCTGACCACATTGATCTGGGCCTGGCGGCGGGAAGGCAGCTAAGCGGTCCTGGGCAAGACCTCCACAGGGCCGACCAAGGAGAGCGTGATGGCCACAACCGGCAACGGCACCCGCCCCCTGATCCCGATCCTATCCCGCCTCTACGGCCCATTCATGCCCTTGGCCTGGCCGCTGATCCGCTGTGCCACGGGCCTGTTCCTCGTGCCGCACGGGGCCCAGAAGCTGTTCGGCTGGTTCGGCGGGCGCGGTCTCGATGGAACCACCGCCGGCTTCGCCAAGATGGGGTTCGAGCCGGCCTGGCTGACGGCTCCCCTGGTCGGCGGCATCGAATTTTTCGGCGGTCTGCTGATCGCCGTGGGTTTTCTGACCCGTGCGGTCGCCTTTGCCGCCGCCGTCGTGCTGGCGGTCGCGGTCACGGTGCACCTGCCCAACGGATTCTTCGCCAATAAGGGCGGCTATGAATACGCCATGCTGTGGACCATCTTATGCGCCGCCATCGCCGTGCGCGGCGGCGGACGGTTGTCGATCGACCGGGCAATCGGCCGGGAATTCTGATCGCGCCCACACTGGCCCGCCCACACTGGCCCGCCCGCATCTGTACCCTCGGCCGCGCCCTAGAGATCGAACACCGCCACCACCGGCGCATGGTAGGAAGCCGGGGACGCTTCGACGGACGCATAGCCTACCAACTCATCCGCCAGCGCTTCATTGTGAATTTCCGATCCCCGGTAATGGCCCAATAATGCGCGCGACACCAGGACGTGGTCGAGCATCTGCCGCCGGCCCTGATGAATCACGGTGAACCGCCGGTCGGCGGCCAGGGAATGCTCCACCGGGACCATGACCCGCGAAGCGAGCGCGCCGTTGGCGGTGTTGTCCTCGCTGCCGCGGAGGATTTCCACCGGCGTGTGGTGCTCTTCGGAATTGAAGTCACCCGCCACCGCGACCAGGGCTTGGGCGTCGGCATCGAACACGCCGTCGATGGCCAGGCGCAGTTCCAGCGCCTGCCCCGCCCGCTTGATCTCCGACATGTAGAATCCTTCCGCCCAAGCGGCGACGCTTTTCCAGGCGAACTGATCGGTTTTGGCGCCCGGCACCGGACAGGCCAGCGGGGCGCGCAGATGCAGATTGAAGAGGTGCAGCGTTGCCGCATCCGGCAGGGCGATGCGGGTATAGAGCACCGGGCGATCCCAGGCCAGTACGACATCCTCCCCGGCGGTATCGCCGGTCGCGAATTCATGACGCGGTTCGACCACGAGCTCGTGCCAGAGTTGCTCCGTCGCCTGAATGGGATGGCGCGACAAGGTCACCAAATTGTGCACATCCCGCGGGCCGGTGCCCTCGCGATTGGTGCTGGCGGAAAGATGATAGCCGGTGAGCCCGGTTGCGTTCATCAAGGCTTCCAGCGCCCGGAATACCCGTTTTTTCGCCAATCTGCGTTTCTGGGCATTGACCTCCTGCAAACACAGGATATCGGCATCGATTCGCGCGATCTGCGGCGCCAACGCCTCGATGCGGGCCTCCAGGCTGGGACCGGCAGCTTGGGTCTCATCGAAACTCTCAAGGTTGAAGGTCGCAATGCGCAACTTGCGGTTCCCTATTCATCAACGCAGGATTGAGCCCTGCCTCTATCAGTATAGGCCAAACTGCAGGGACAAGACCGCATTGGCTGGAAACCCGCAGGAATCCTCAGGCATTCGATGCTTTTGTCCGGTCCCGAGGGCTCCCTGTTAAGTCTTCGTTTATCCTGGAACGGCTACCTATTCCCCCACACGAAGTTGAGGTCAATCAACCAAGAGCGGCACCGTGGGGGCCAATGTGCTGCCCCTTCTCGGACGCGGGCATACATGGATTTTGGATTGGGAAACGGCATGGCCCCTGGCTGGTCTACCATGCTGGTGGTGAACGTTGGCATGGTCCTAGCGGCCGGCGCGACCAC
>JAHEKA010000479.1 GCA_024638585.1 Rhodospirillales bacterium | reverse complement strand
GACCTCGCGGCTGGTGCCGCTGGCCCCGACCGCGTAGCAGCGTTCGATGCGGATGCCCATCTCGTCGGCGAGGCCGACGAAATCGCGGATCGTGCAGGGGTGAATGTTGGGCGTGTTGAACCAGCTTTCACCGGGCGATTCGCGGAACGGCACGCGGCCCCTCAGGGCGAAATGCAGCCGGTTGCGCCAATAGCCCGCATTGGTGATCGAGACCACCGCCTGCTTGCCGATGCGCAGCAGCGTTTCCAGGGTGCCGCGCGGATCGTGGACGGCCTGGATGGTCTGGCTCAGCACCACGCAGTCGAAGGATCCCGTGGGATAGGTGTTGAGATCGGCTTCCGCGTCCCCCTGGATCACCGACAGGCCCTGACCCAGGCAGGCGGCGACCCGTTCGCGGCTGATCTCGATCCCCCTGGCATCGGCGCCCTTGGCGTGTGCCAGGTGATAGAGCAACGCCCCGTCGCCGCAGCCGACATCGAGCACCCTGGCGCCCGCCGGCACCAAATCGGCGATCAGCTGCTGATCGACCCGGATGCCGCGGCCGGTCCGGGGAGACGGCGTCCCGCCGGCGGGATCCTGTGGCGCGGCGCTCATGGCCGGTCCAGGCCTCTGAGCTCCGCCGCCCCGTCCAGGAAGCCGCGGACCACGTTGTGGTAGTCGGCGATGTCCATCAGGAAGGAATCATGGCCCTGGTCGGTCTCGACCTCGACGAAGCTGACATTGGCCCCGACGGCATTCAGCGCGTTGACGATTTCCCGGTTCTCCGCGGTCGGAAACATCCAGTCGCTGGTGAAGCTGATGACCCCGAAGCGGACATTGGTGCCGGCGAAGACGTCTGCGAGCACGCCGTTGTGCTCCTCGACCAGGTCGAAATAGTCCATCGCCCGGGTAATATAGAGGTAGGAATTGGCGTCGAACCGGTCGACGAAGGTGATGCCCTGGTGGCGCAGGTAGCTTTCCACCTGGAAATCCGCCTCGAATCCATAGGTGACCCGCTCACGGGCCTGGAGACTGCGCCCGAACTTGCGGGTCAGCGCCGATTCCGAAAGATAGGTGATATGCGCGCCCATGCGCGCCACCGCCAGCCCCCGATGGGGCCGCTTGCCTTCTTCCTGGTAGCGCCCGCCGCACCAGTCGGGATCCGCCATCACCGCCTGGCGCCCGACCTCGTGATGGGCGATGTTCTGGGCCGAGGTCCTGAGCGCCGTGGCGATGGGCATGGCGGAGAACACGCGATCGGGGAAGCGCACCGCCCAGTCGAGCACCTGCATGCCGCCCATGGAACCGCCGATCACCGCGAACAGGGTGTCGATGCCGAGATGATCGATCAGGAGCGCCTGCAGGTTCACCATGTCGCCGATGGTGATGACCGGGAAATCGAGGCCCCAAGGCTTGCCGGTGGCCGGATTGATCTCGCTGGGGCCGGTGCTGCCCATGCATCCGCCCAGGATGTTGGGACAGATCAGGAAATAGCGTTCGGTGTCCAACGGCCGGCCCGGGCCCACCATGGTTTCCCACCAGCCAGGCCGGCCGGTCACCGGGTGGTCGCCAGAGACGAACTGGTCGCCGGTCAGCGCGTGGCAGATCAGGATGGCGTTGGATTTATCCGCGTTCAACCGGCCCTGGGTGGTGTAGGCCACGGTGACAGGGCCGAGGGTGGCACCGGATTCCAGCCGCAGCGGCTCAGCCTCGGCCAGCACCACCGAATCGCCGCCGGGGACGGCCGCGATCGGAGCGCCGTTTTCGGTTTCCTGCGTGCCTGTTCCGCTCACCTTAACCTCTGCCGCCCGCAAATCACGCCTTCGGTCGGTCCTCGTCCCAAGTGCCGCGGCGGTCGATGCCGCCCGGGCCCAAGGGAAGGGATTGCTAGGGACGATCGGGCAACCTGTCAACGTTTTCTTTGATTTTACAGTCTCTTGCCATTATGACTAGCGACCTGAATCGATGTCCCCGCCGCGGTTTACGGCGGGGTTTGCGCTTTTGGGCACAGGTTGAAATGACGGAACGGCAGCGGACCCTACCGGAACTTAGGGACGAGATCGATCGCCTGGACGACCAGCTGATGGATTTGCTGTTGAACCGCGCCCGGCTGGTCGATCAAATCGGCCCGCTCAAGGGGGCCATCGGCGATCCGGTCCTGCGCCCCGGCCGCGAGGCGATGATCCTCCGCCGCCTGCTGGACCGGGCGGGCGATACCTTCGATCGCGCGGCAATCACGCACATCTGGCGTGAAATTGTTTCCGCTGCGGTGCGCCAGCAGGGTGCGTTCTCGGTCGCCGCCTCGATGCCCGATGACGGGCCGTCATGCTGGGCCTTGACCCGCGACCATTTCGGCACCTCGGCACCGATCACCGCCCTGGCCGGCCCGGCCCAGGTGGTGGGGGCCGTGGTCCATGGCGAGGTGACCGCCGGCGTCGTCCCCTATCCCGCCAGCGACGACCCCGAGCCCTGGTGGACCCGCCTGATGAGCGATGCCGCACCCCGGGTCATCGCCCACCTTCCCGCGGCCATAGGCCTTTCGCCCGCCCAGGGCTGTCCCCAGGGCCTGGTGCTGGCGATGATGGCGCCGGACCCGTCGGGCGAAGACCGCACCCTGATCGCTTTCGAAAGCGTCGGCGGCCTTGGCCGGTCGCGCTTGCGCGGCATCCTGGAAGCCCGGGGCCTACCGGTCTGCGCCACCTGGTCGCACCGCTGGGCCGGGCCCGAGCAGAACGAAGCCATTCTTGCCGAAGTCGCGGCCTTCGTGCCCGCCGATGCCGACGTGTTGACCCATCTGGCGGAGGATTGCGGCGAGGGATTCCTGCGTCTTGTCGTGATCGGAGCCTATGCCGTGCCCTGTCGGCTCGACAATGGGGACGGGGGTCCTTCCG
>JAHEKA010000478.1 GCA_024638585.1 Rhodospirillales bacterium | reverse complement strand
TGTCCGGCTTGAACTCCATGCCGCGGATTCCCAGGATCGAATCGAGCATGTTCGAGGCCCGGATGTTGGCGAATTCGGTGCCGTCTTTCTTGGCAACGAGATAAGTGTAGCGGACCGACTTCAAGCCGCCGCCGCCCTGCATGTTCTGCACCTTGATCTTGGGAGTGCCGGGTATGTGCTTCACCATATGCCGACCCAGTGCACGCGTGTAAGTGTCATAACCGCCGCCGGCGCTGGACCCCACGGTAAGGGTTATGCGTTTGCCCTTGTAGAAATCGGCGGCCGACGCTTGACCGATGGCGATTACCAAGACCGGTCCTGCCAGGATCGCGGCGGCCATCAAGGTAGGGTTCAAGCGGCTGAATCGGATGGACATGTCCCTACGACTCCCCTGCCAGGTTCGGATCCGTTCGAACGGGTCCTTGCGATCGGGCCCCGGCATGGCCCCATGAGTGTGCGTAGTGGAACTCTCGCGCGCCGTCGCGGGGACCGTCTCGGCGCCAATCTTACGCCAATGCCATGGGTGGAGGCTAGCGCCGGTTAGGCGCCGCAAGGGCCCTGTCGGTTCTCGCGCGGGCCCATCCGCGTGGCCCTCGTCGCCCCGCCGGCGGACCTGCCATCGCGGGCATTACCGCGGCAAATCTGTTTCTTATTGTTGTGGAAATGGGGCGCGCCCTGCCCCGGGGTCGCTATTCCGCCCGCAGTTGGGCCGCGGGAACACTGGCAATGATCTTGCCGCCCTGAAGCCTGACATCGTAATGCGGGTCAGCCTCCAGGGTGCGGCCGACGACGACGGCGGGGTACCATACGATCTTGCCTTCCTCGGGCACGGCGATCTTGACAGGCTCGTTCAAAAGCATCCTCAACCTCCCCGCGCGTGAAACCAGACTAGCGCGGATCAACCGTCCTTTGTGACGTGGGGCCGAGTTTCCTAAATCGCTTCAATTCGAGCAAGTAACTATTCATTAACCACTACAAATTGTTGTGGCTTTATTAAGGTTAACGCGGCCTAAGCACGAATCGTTCCCCGATACCTAGCACGAATAGTGCTCGAGACTGTGATCCGCCTCCTGCGTCACTTGCGGGCGGCATATCCACCGCAGGGTATTTAGCGAGGATTCCGGCAACCCGGTCCCGTGCGCCCAATTGAGTGCGGGCATGGTATTCTCGCGTTGGGCAAGGCCACGAAGGGTCTTGGTGCCTCACGGGGCTTCCGGGCCAGGGAGACTGGCCCGATACCCGGCTCGGTGAGGACGATTAGGGAAACGGGGCGATTAGCGGCGCCCGCTGGCCTCGCCGGCGTGGCTGCTTTCCCACTGGTCCATTTCCGCCTTGGCCTTCTTGACCGCACTGAGGCAATCCTTGATCTCCGCTTGGTGGCGGAGTTCGACTGCCTTGAGCAGCAGGCTCGTCACCTTCTGTTCGAAACCTTCGGTGACCGGCGTCCGGCTACGGATGCGCTCCCACCGGCTTTCCGCTTCGATCAACTCATGCCGGCAGGTTTGGGTCTGTGCCGCCTGCAGTGGATACGCCAAACCCAGAGCCAGCGCCACCAACAGCGTCCAAGCCGTTATGCCTTTGGGTTTCTGCATCTTCAAGGTTCCTTCAAATGACGCAACTTGGTTAACAGAGACTGTATCGGCGCGGACACCCTTGTCAGATCCGGGCTGAACGGTCGCTGATGAGACCTGTCTGCGGTCGTCCAGTCTTTCCCTCCGGGATTTTCAAGGCGCCGCGCGGTTCCATATCACCAACAATTCCTTTCGATTTCGTTTGCCCTGACTGGGGCCGCTCGATCTCCCCTTGACTTGGCTCCCGGACCAGCCGAATGATCGCAGAAAAAACAGCACAATTGATCCAATTCCATGGGAGGAATGAAATGGCCCGGATTTATCTTTTCGCTTTATTGGCAGCGTTGACCTCGCTCCTAGTTCCAGCCCCAGGCGGGGCCCAAGAGACGGCGGCGGTCTCAGCCAAGGAAACGGTGCAGAGCGTCTGCACCACTTGCCACAAGATGAGAAATATCAAACGCAGTTCCGGCTATTCGGCCGAGGGCTGGAAAGAACTGATCGCCACCATGATCGACCTCAAGGGCAGCGCGAAGGAGCATAGGACACTCTTGTCCTATCTCGCCAAAACCTATCCGCCGCATACCAAGAATGCCCCGAAACTGGTCTCCGGCCCCGTCAAGATTAGCTTCAAGGAGTGGACGGTTCCGACCCTGGGCCAGCGCTCCCGCGATCCCATAGAGGCCGAGGACGGGACAATCTGGTGGGCCGGCCAATGGGGCAACCTGATTGGCAAGATCGATCCCAAGACCGGGGCCATGAAGGAATACCCGCTGCCGGCCAAGTCGAAGCCCCACACGGTCACCCTCGATCGGGCCGGCAACGTCTGGTACACCGGCAACAAGAACGGCACCATCGGCAAGTTCGACCCCAAGACCGAAAAGATCACGGTCTACAAGATGCCGGACCCTGCGGCCAAGGATCCGCATTCGGCGATCTTCGACGCCAAGGGAATCCTCTGGTTCACCCTGCAGCATTCCAACATGGTCGGCAGGCTGGATCCGGCCAACGGCGCCATCAAGCTGGTGACCTTGCCGACCGAGGGGTCACGCCCATATGGCATCAGGCTTGATGCCGCCGGTGTGCCCTGGGTGGCGTGCAACGGCAGCAACTGCCTGATTCGGGTAGATCCCGCGACCATGAAGCTGACCGAGGTCAAGCTGCCGATCCCCGAGACCACTGTCCGTCGCCTCGACATCGCGCCCGACGGCATGATCTGGTATGTCAACTCGTCGCAAGGCCGGCTCGGCCGCTATGATCCGAAAACCGGTGCCATCAAGGAATGGCCATCGCCCAGCGGGAAGCGCTCG
>JAHEKA010000035.1 GCA_024638585.1 Rhodospirillales bacterium | reverse complement strand
ACTTTCAGGACATCCGCTATTATTCCGCGCCGAAATCCAAAGAGGACGGCCCCAAAAGCCTGGACGAAGTAGACCCGGAGCTGCTTGAAACCTATGAGAAGCTCGGCATTCCCTTGCGCGAACAGGAGATGCTGGCCGGCGTCGCCGTTGATGCGGTGTTCGATTCGATTTCGGTTGCCACGACCTACAAGGCCAAGCTTGGGGAACTCGGCATCATCTTCTGTTCCTTCTCGGAAGCCGTGCACGAGCATCCCGACCTCGTGCGCCAATATCTCGGCGCGGTGGTGCCCCAGGGCGACAATTTCTATGCCTGCCTCAACTCCGCGGTGTTTTCCGACGGCTCCTTCGTCTATATCCCCGAAGGCGTGCGCTGTCCCATGGAGTTGTCGACCTATTTCCGCATCAATGCGGCGGAGACCGGTCAGTTCGAGCGCACCCTGATCGTCGCCGCACCGGGCAGCTACGTGAGTTACCTGGAAGGCTGCACCGCCCCCATGCGTGATGAGAACCAGCTCCATGCCGCGGTGGTCGAACTGGTCGCCCTGGAAGACGCGGAGATCAAGTATTCGACGGTGCAGAACTGGTATCCCGGCGACGCCGAGGGCAAGGGCGGCATCTATAATTTCGTCACCAAGCGCGGCGCCTGCCGCGGGCGGAACGCCAAGATCTCCTGGACCCAGGTGGAGACCGGCTCGGCCATCACCTGGAAATACCCCTCCGTCCTGTTGGAGGCCGAAGGTTCGGTCGGCGAGTTCTATTCCGTCGCCGTCACCAACAATCGCCAGCAGGCCGATACCGGCACCAAGATGATCCATCTCGCGCCCAATACGACGTCCACCATCATCTCCAAGGGCATATCGGCGGGCCATTCCCAGAACACCTATCGCGGCCTGGTGCGGGTCAATCCCAAGGCGGCGAACGCGCGCAACTACACCCAGTGCGATTCGCTCCTGATCGGCGAGGATTGCGGCGGCCACACGGTGCCCTATATCCAGGTCCGCAACCGCTCGGCCCGGGTCGAGCACGAGGCGACCGCGTCGAAGATCTCCGACGACCAGCTGTTCTATTGCCAGGCCCGGGGGCTGGGCTCAGAGGACGCGGTCTCGCTGATCGTCAACGGCTTTTGCAAGGAAGTGATGCAGAAGCTTCCCATGGAATTCGCCGTGGAGGCCCAGAAGCTCCTCGGCATCTCTCTGGAAGGCAGCGTCGGTTAAGACAGATGAGCGAAAATATCCTCGAAATCCGCAACCTCCATGCCACGGTCGACGGTACGGAAATTCTCAAGGGGCTGACCCTCACCCTGCCCGCCGGCGAGGTGCATGCGATGATGGGCCCCAACGGATCGGGCAAGTCGACCCTGTCCTATGTATTGGCCGGCCGCGAAGGCTATGAGGTAACTGCGGGAGAAATTTCCTATAAGGGTCAGGACCTGCTGGCCCTCGCCCCCGACGAACGGGCCCAGGCGGGCATCTTCCTCGCTTTCCAATACCCGGTGGAGATTCCCGGCGTCGCCAATTCGGTGTTTCTCAAGGCCGCCGTCAACGCCCAGCGCCGGGCGCGCGGCGAGGTCGAGCTCGACGCCATGGACTTCCTCAAGCGCGCCAAGGCGGAACTTGCAGCGCTCGAGATGGACCAGGAGTTCCTCTCCCGCCCCATCAATGTGGGCTTTTCCGGCGGCGAGAAAAAGCGCAACGAAGTGTTCCAGATGGCGATGCTGGAACCCACCCTGGCGGTCCTGGACGAGACCGATTCCGGACTTGATATCGATGCCTTGCGCGTCGTTGCCGACGGGGTCAATCGCCTGCGCGCGCCTGACCGCTCGATGCTGGTGATCACCCATTACCAGCGCCTGCTCAACCACATCGTGCCCGATCACATCCACGTGCTGGCCAAGGGCCGGATCGTGGCGTCGGGCGGCAAGGAGCTGGCTCTGGAGTTGGAGGAAAAGGGCTACGCCGCCTTCACCGGGGAGAAAAGCGCGGCCTGACGCGCAGACGCCATGAACGAAACCGCACCCGAAACCGCGACCACCGCCCAAGCCCATCTCCGGGCCTTCGATGGGCTGCGCCCCGCCCTGCCCGGCGCCGGTTTGGACTGGGTGGAGGCCCTGCGCACCGACGCCTTGGGGCGGTTCGAGGACGCGGGCTTGCCCAACCGGCGGCTGGAGGACTGGAAGTTCACCACACTGGCCGCATTGGATCGCGTGGCCTTTGCGCCGGGCACGCAAGCCGCGGTCACGCCGGACGCACCCCTGCCCGAGCTTAGCCCCGCCGCCGCGCGCCTGGTGTTCGTGGACGGGCGCTTCGATGAAAGCCTCTCGGAAATCTATGCGCCTGCCGACGGCGTCACCGTCACCACCCTGGTCACGGCCTTGGCGAAGGACGCGAGCGCCCTCGAAGGACAGCTCAGCCGGGCATCAGACCCCGCTGGCGCCCTGTGGGATCTCAACGCCGCCTTCATGGCGGACGGCGCGGTGATCCGCCTTGCCGACGGCGCGGCGCTGGACCAGCCGGTTCACCTCATCTTTTTCTCCTCCGGCGCCGCCAATCGGGCAAACCATATCCGAAATGTGATCGCGCTCGGCGCCGGCGCCCGGGCAAACGTGGTAGAGACCTATATCTCGGCCACCGATACCCTGGGGCCCGGGTTCACCAGCGCCGTGACCGACATTGCCCTGGCCGACGGTGCCGCCCTGATCCACGCGCGGGTGCAGGATGAAAGCCTCAGGACCGTCCATGCGGCACGGGCCGTGGTATCGGTCGGAGGAGAAGCCGAATACGCCGGTTTCGCCCTTGCCCTCGGGGGCGAGGTCTCGCGCCAGGAAACCGATATTGCCTTCACCGCGCCTGGGGGCCGCGCGCGGCTGATGGGCGCCTATCTCGGACGCGGGCGCCAGTTGCTCGATCACACCACGCGGGTGGATCATGCCGTGCCCCATTGCACGACCGAGGAGCTGTTCAAGGGAGTCCTGGACGAACGCGCCCATGGCGTCTTTCAGGGCCTGATCCGCGTCGCCCCTCATGCCATCGGCACCGATGCCAGGCAGCGGAACCAGGCCCTTCTCCTGTCCGAACGCGCCGTCGCCGACACCAAGCCGGAACTTGAGATCCTGGCCGACGATGTGAAATGCGCCCACGGCGCGACCGTTGGCGATCTCGATGCCGATGCGCTGTTCTACCTGATGGCCCGCGGCGTGCCCGAGGCCGAAGCCCGCCGGCTCCTGATCGCCGGGTTCGCCGGCGATGTGATCGAGCGTTTCGATCGGGGTGCCGTCGGCGCTTATCTCTCAGACTGTGTTGCCCGCTGGCAGGACCGCGGGACGGGAGACGGCCATGCCTGATACCGCTTCGCGCCCCAACGACGCCGCCCGGTTCGATGTCGCGGCCGTGCGCGACCAGTTCCCCATCCTGAAGGAACCGTCGCACGGCAAGCCGCTGGCGTTCCTCGATTCCGCCGCTTCCGCACAGAAACCGCAGGCGGTGATCGACGCGGTCAACGAGACCTATGCCCATCGATACGCCAATGTCCACCGCGGCGTCTATGAACTGTCCGAGCGCACTTCCGCCGCCTACGAAGCCGTTCGCGGCAAGACCAAATCCCTGATCAACGCCGCCGACGATGATGAGATCGTCTTCACCAGCGGCACCACCGACGGCATCAACCTGGTGGCCCAAAGCTGGGGGCGGGCCAATCTCGGCCCCGGCGACGAGGTGCTGATCACCGAGATGGAGCATCACTCCAATATCGTGCCCTGGCAGATGCTGCGCGACGAGAAGGGCATCGTCCTGAAAGTGGCCCCGTTCGACGAGGACGGCGTCTTGATCATGGAGGAGTTCGAGCGACTGCTGAGCGAGCGCACCAGGCTGGTCGCGGTGGCCCAGGTGTCCAATGCGCTCGGCACCATCCTGCCCTTGGACAAGATCATTCCGATGGCCCATGCCGCCGGCGCTCTGGTGCTGGTCGACGGGGCCCAGGGCATCCCCCACCTGCCCACCGACGTGCGGGCGATGGGCGCTGACTTCTACGCCTTTTCCGGGCACAAGCTCTATGGGCCGACGGGCACCGGCGCACTCTACGGCCGGGGCGAACTGCTGGCCGAACTGCCGCCCTGGAAGGGCGGCGGCGACATGATCCTGTCGGTCACCTTCGAGAAAACCGAATATGCCGCTCCGCCGCATAAGTTCGAGGCCGGCACCCCGAACATCGCCGGTACCATCGGCCTGGGCGCCGCCATCGACTGGTTCGCCGCACTCGACCATGAGGGCCTCGCCGCCCATGAGGCCGACCTGCTGGCCTACGGCACCGAGCGCCTCTTGGAGGTGCCGGGCGTGCGCTTGATCGGCACGGCACCGGACAAGGCGGCAGTCATTTCCTTCGTGCTGGATTACGCCCATCCCCACGACGTCGGCACCATCCTCGATCAGCAGGGCGTGGCGGTGCGCACCGGCCACCACTGCGCCCAGCCTGTGATGGATCATTTCGACGTCGCGGCGACGGTGCGGGCGTCGTTCGGGGCCTATTCCAGCCGCGACGATATCGATGCGCTGATCGCGGCGCTTGACGAAGTACGGGAGCTGTTCGGCTGATGTCTGATTTGCGTGATCTCTATCAGGAAGTGATCCTGGATCATTCCCGCAGTCCGCGGAATTTCGGCCATCACGAGCCGTCCAATCGCGAGGCCAAGGGCAACAATCCGCTGTGCGGCGACAAGTTCACCATCTATGCCCTGGTGGAAGACGGCATCGTCAAGGACGTGAGTTTCGACGGCCGGGGCTGCGCCATTTCCACCGCCTCGGCCTCGCTGATGACGGAACTGATGAAGGGCAAGACCGAAGAGGAAGCGCGCGCCATGTTCGAGAGCTTCCATGAACTGGTGACGGCGGACAAGGACGAGCCGCTGGATGAGGCGCTCGACAAGCTCAACGTTCTGGCGGGCGTGCGCGGCTATCCCATGCGGGTCAAATGCGCGACCCTGGCCTGGCACACCATGAAAGCGGCCCTGGACGATATCGACGACACGGTGGTGACGGAGTAGCGCCATGGACGAACCCACCCGTATGGATCCCGAAGCCGAAGCCGAAACCAAGCCGGAGACGCCGGAAGGCGCCGCACCGGAGTGCGACACCGATGCCCTGAAGCAGGCGGTGATCGAGATGCTGTGCACCGTCACGGACCCGGAGATTCCGGTCAACATTTACGAGCTCGGCCTGGTCTACGACGTGGAGACGACCAGCGAAGGCGACGTGCGGGTCGTCATGACGCTGACCACCCCCAACTGCCCGGTCGCCGAATCGATGCCCGGCGAGGTCGAATACAGGGTCGGCACCGTGCCCGGCGT
Organism: Rhodospirillales bacterium; assembly: GCA_024638585.1. Taxonomy (GTDB): domain Bacteria; phylum Pseudomonadota; class Alphaproteobacteria; order SMXQ01; family SMXQ01; genus SMXQ01. Next base: position 6,131 of record JAHEKA010000035.1, on the reverse strand, counting down.
GCGGGAGGTCTACGTGGAACTGGTGTGGGATCCGCCCTGGACGCCGGACCGCATGTCCGAAGCCGCCAAGCTTGAACTGGGCTTTATCTAGGAAAGAGGTGTTGCGATGACGGACACCACGAATACGCAGGAACGGCCCCCCATCCTCGCCCTGACCGAGGCCGCGGCCGAACACGCCAAGAAGATCCTCGCCGCCGCCGACGAGCCGGTGAAGGGGCTGTGGATCGGCGTCGGTGAAGGGGGCTGCTCGGGCAAGACCTACAAGATGGACTACGCACGCGAGATCGGCGCCGCCGACCAGGTAGTCGAGGACAAGGGTGTAACCATCGTCATCGATCCCATGGCGATGCTCTACCTGTTCGGCACGGTGATCGACTACGAGGACAAGCCGCTCGAATCCGGCTTCGTCTTCCGCAATCCCAACGAGACCGCGCGCTGCGGCTGCGGCGAAAGCTTCAGCGTCTGACCCGTTATCCTTAATCTTTATAAAGCCGAAAAGCGCTTGATTTGATGGCCCTTTAATTAAAGGGACCTTTAAATAAGGGCTTTTTCGGCCAAGCCAGGCAACGCGATCTATGACGGTATCGACTGGCGCGGCTCGGGCGCGGCTTCATTCGCGCGGGCCGAGCGGATCTCCGCCGGCACCTTTTGGGCGGCCGCGAACAGAACCTCCAGCCCGGCGCCGGGCTTAGGGGCATTTTCCGAAAGGTGGCGCCGCCAGGCCCGAGCGCCGGGCACGGCTTGGAACAGGCCGAGGACATGGCGGGTGACCTCCGACAGCCGCCCGCCGGCGCTCATGTGCGCCTCCGCATAATCGGCGAGGACCGCGATCACCTCATCGGGGCTCGGGCCCGGACCCGGTTCGCCGAACACCTCTTGGTCCGCGCGCACCAGCATCCAGGGATTCTGGTAGGCCGCCCGGCCGACCATCACGCCATCGACGCGATCAAGATGCGCCCTTGCTTGATCGAGGTCCAAGACGCCGCCGTTGAGGACGATCTCGAGCTCGGGACAATCCGCTTTCAGCCGGTAAACATCATCATAGCGCAGCGGCGGGATTTCGCGGTTTTCCTTGGCGCTCAACCCTTCCAGCACGGCGATGCGGGCGTGGACGGCGAAAGAGGTTACCCCGCCCTGCCGCACGGTGGCGACGAAGCCTGCGAGGTCTTCGTAATCCTCCCGCCCGTCGATGCCGATACGGCACTTGACCGTCACCGGCAAGCCATGCCCGCCCATGGCGGCGACACAATCGGCGACGCGGGCAGGCTCGGCCATCAGGCAGGCGCCGAAACGGCCCGACTGCACCCGGTCCGACGGACAGCCGATATTGAGGTTGATCTCGTCATAGCCCAGCTCGGCGGCGATGGCGGCGCATTTGGAGAGATCTTTCGCGTCCGCGCCGCCGACCTGCAGGGCCACCGGGTGTTCGCACGGGTGATACTTCAGCAGCCGGTCCCGATCGCCATGAAGGATGGCGCCGGTTGTGATCATCTCGGTATAGAGCAGCGTACGCTTGGTGATCTGGCGCAGGAAGAAACGCTCGTGCCGGTCGGTCCAATCCATCATCGGGGCGACCGACAGGCGGCGGTCGAGCCGGGCGGCGCTATTCTCCGGGCTGACGGGCATCTTCAATCTTCGCTGGACCGGCCCCCACCGGGCGGCCGATGAGTTTGGCAATGGCCGCCCCCGCGTCGCCCTGGATGGCGATCAGGGAGGGCACCACCACCAGGACCAGAAGGGTCGCGGCGGCCAAGCCGAAGGTGATGGTCAGCGCCATGGGGATCAGGAACTGGGCCTGGAAGCTGCGCTCGAACAGAAGCGGCAACAGGCCGCCGATGGTGGTGGCGGAAGTCAGGATCACGGCGCGCAGACGATCGCGCGACCCATTGACGATGGCCTCATGCAACGGCTCGCCGCCGCCGATGCGCTCGTCGATGGTGCTGACCAGGATGATCGAATCATTGACCACGATGCCGGCCAGGCCGACCAGGGCGATCAGGCTGAGAATGGTCAGGTCGTATCCCAAGGCCCAATGGCCGACCACCGCCCCGATCAGACCGAAGGGGATGATCAGCATCACCACTACGGGGCGGGTGAAGGAGGCGAAGACCCAGGCCAGGATGATGTAGATCGTCACCAGGCCGATAAGGAGCCCCATCCGCATGTCGGCGAGCGTCCGTTCCTGTTCCTCGGCCTTGCCGGCGTAGCTGACCGTGGCACCATGGCGCGCGGCGATCTCGCGGATGCCGTCCTTCTCCAGGGCGTCGAGGACCGTGTTGTTGGAGGTGACGCTTTCGTCGACCTCGGCCGTCACCGCCACCTGGCGCACCCCGTCCTGGCGCTTGATGCGCGAAAAGCCGCGCTTGAGCTTGCGTTCAACGACCTCGCTGAGCGCGACCTCGGCACCGCCCGGCGCGCGCAGGTACAGCCTGTCCAGCGCCGCCGCGTCGGCCTTCGTTCGCGGGAACTGGACCCGCACCAGAACCTCTTCGTCCCCACGGGCAAACCGCGTGGCGACGGCCCCTTGGAATGCATCGCGCACCTGGTTGGCGACGGTCTGGGTGGTAAAGTCAAGCGCCCGGCCCCGGGGGGTGACGCTCAGGATCTCCTCGATCTTGCCGAAGGGCAGGTCGTCCTCGACGTCGCTGACGCCGGGATAACGCGCCAGCAGCGCCTTGGTTTCCCTGGCCGCCTGTTTCAGCGCCGTGGTGTCCTTTCCCGAAAGCCGGATATCGATCTCGCGGCCCGGCGGCCCGCCGCTCTCGCCCACCACGGTCAGGGTCTCCACTCCGGCCATGGGCCGGATTTCCGCGCGCCATTGCGCGATCATGGCCTTGGTCCGCACGGTGCGGGCGTCGGACGGTTCCAGTTCCAAGCTCACGCCGCCGATGCTGTCGCCGCTCGCGGGGCTCGCATCCTGACGTCCCACCTGTGAGCCGAGCTTGGCGATGGAGACATGGATCAAGCCGCCCTTGCCGCCGGTCAGGGTCTTCTCCGCGGCCTTGGCGGCGCGTTCGAGTTCTTCCAAGACGACCCGCGTTCTTTCCCTTGGGGTCCCCGCCGACATCTCCACATTGGCGTGGATGCGATCTGATTCCGGCGTAGGGAAGAACTGGAAGTTGACCCGCCCACCCTGGATCAGGCCGATCGACAGAAGCAAGGCCGCGATGGCGCAGGAGACGGTCATGTAGCGCCAGCGCACCGAGGCGGCAATGGACCGCCTGAACACGTTGTCGCGGAAATGATCGAACGCCCGATCGAACCGAACGCGGAGCGGATGGTGGCTTTTGGCCGCCCGGCCGAAGGCACCGCGCAGATGGGCCGGCAGGATCAGGAAACATTCCAGCACGCTGGCGGCGATCATGGTCACGATCACCAGCGGAATGGCGGCGATGATGACGCCGATGATGTCGCCGATCACGAGCAAGGGCGTGAACGCGGCAATGGTGGTGAGCGCCGATGCCAGCACCGGCGCCGCCATGCGGGTTGCCCCGGCTTCCGCCGCGGCCAGCGGCTGCAGGCCGGCCCGCAGGCGGTGTTCGCCATGTTCGCCGACGACGATGGCCTCGTCCACGACGATACCGATGGCCATGATCATCCCGAACAGGCTGATCATGTTGATGCTCTGCCCGGTCATCAGCATGATCGTCATGGTCGCCATGAGGGAGATCGGGATACCCGCCGCAACCCAGAACGCGACCCGGGTGTTGAGGAAGACGAACAGGACCGCCACCACCAGCACCAGGCCGGAGATGCCATTGCGCAGCAGCAGGTCGATGCGTCCGCGGATCAGGTCTGCCGCCACCGCGTGCTTTTCGATTTCGATGTCCGGCGGGAGCTGGCCCTCGATCTCGACCAGATAGGCGTTCATCACCTCGGCCTGTTGCAGGGCATCGGCATTGACCGCCCGCTGGACGTGAAGCTCGATGGCGGGCTTGCCGTCGCGCAGCGCCTGGGCCTCGTCGGTGTCGAATCGTTCGGACAGGCCGGCGATGTCGCGCAGCAGCACCTTGTCACCACCCGGCAGGGCCTTGATCTCAACCTCGCCCAGCTGGCCCGCCTCCCTGATCAGGCCGAGGCTTCGGATCTGCTTTTCCGCAGCCCCGCGGACGCTGCCCGACGGCAGATCGCGCGAGGTTTCGCGGATGCGGGCCGCCACGTCGGCCAGGGTGAGGTCCAGACGCAGCAGGGTCTCGGGCCGGATCTCGGCCCAGATTTCCTCATCCCGGGCACCGAACATGTCGACCTTCTGGATGCCCCGGTTCAAGAGCCCGTCGCGGATGTTCTTGGCCACCGCCTTCAGGGTTGCCTCTGAATAAGGGCCGCTGATGATCAACCGGGCGATGGTGTCGTAACGGATCACCCGGCGGATGACCGGCTTCAGGCTGTCCTCGGGCAGGGTCGTGACCTGCCCTACCCCGGTTTCGACATTGGAAAGTGCGGCCTGCATGTCGGTGCCGGCATGGAATTCGACGGCAACCGAGGCGCGCCCCTCGAAGGACGAGGAAATCACCCGCTTGACCCCGTCCACGAACCGCACCTCAGGCTCGATGGCCTGGACGATCGTCGAATCCACGTCGTCGGCCGACGCGCCCGGCCATTCGACCTGGACGGTCACCCAATCGATACCGAAATCGGGGAAGAACTGAACGTTCAGGCGGCTCAGGGAAAACACGCCCAGCAGGATGATCAGGACCATCAGCAGGTTGGCCGCCGTCGGGTGGCGGACGAAAAGATTGATCACCCCGCGCCCGTCCATCACCGCACCCGGATCTTCATGCCCGGCGCCATCTCGGGAAATTTGGTGACGACCACTTCGGCGTCGGGATCGAAGGTGCCGCGGATGAAGACGTCATTGCCGCTGCGTGCCACCACCTCGATCGTCTGGGCCTTGAGCCGGCCGTCATGGGCCAGGAAGACGGTGGAACCGGAATGCAGTGCGCTTTCCGGGATGCGCACCAGCTTTTCGTAGCGCTTCTCCTTGAACCACACCTCGACGAAGGCGCCCGGCCTGAGCGGCGTATCGGGTCCGGCGCCGTCGATGCGGGCGAACAGATCCACGCCACCCTTGGCCGCGTCGACCTCGCCCTGGATACGGTCGATTGTGGCGGTGAAGGTTCGGACCACGTCACCCGCCGTCCACACGGCCCGGATCTTGCGCCCGCGCCAATCGCCGGCGGCCAGAAGCCGGCCGAAATTCTCATTCGACAAAGGAAAGCGCACCTCGAGCCGGCCCGCATCGATCAAACGCGCCACCCGATCGGAGCGGCTCACGCGCTTGCCGATCTCGGTCGAGACGTCGGCGAGAAACCCTTGGAAAGGCGCGACAAGACGGGTCTGTTCGAGATCCCGGCCGGCCTGGCGCACCTGCACCTCCAAGCGATCGATCACGGCTTCCTGTTGCGCGATGCGGGCGCCGTATTGGGCGATGTTGCGCTGGCGTTCGATCAGCCTCTGGCGGGCCTCCGACAGCGCCAGGCGGGAATCGTCCAACGCTTTTTGCGAGGTCACGCCGCGGGCGGCCAGGCCCTCCCGGCGTTTGACATCGCGCCGGCGCAGCGCCACCTGTTCCTGGTCGCGCTTGACCAGTTTGCGGGCGCCATCGCGCTCGGCCCGGATCTCATCGAGCCGTGCCCGCGCTTCGGCCAATTGCGCCTTGCGTTCGTCGCGCAGGTTCGCGTAGTCGAACGGGTCGATGACGATCAGCAACTCGCCTTTGTCGACCACGCCGCCTTCGACGAAGGCCGGCCCGGTTTCGATCACGCGGCCTTCCACCAAGGGCCGCAACTCCACCTGGCGGCCCGCGAAGATCTGGCCGAAAGTCTTGATCTCCGGCTCGACGTCCTCGGGGACCGCGGCCACCGTTGCAACGGTCCAGATGCGCTCCGATGGCGGCTTGGCGGCGGTTTCCGGCTTGGTGGCGCGCAGGTAAACGAACCCCAGGGCGGCCGCCGCCAGGATCAGGATCGGCAGGCCCACACGCAGGATCATGCGGCCATTCATGGTGCGGCCCCCGCGTCGGGCGGCGTGTCGGGCGATGATGCGATCTCGGGCAGGCCCAAGATGCGCTGAACCGCCCGGGTGACCATGTCGATCAGGGCCTCGACGGTCTCAGGGGTGTACTCCTCCCA
>JAHEKA010000477.1 GCA_024638585.1 Rhodospirillales bacterium | reverse complement strand
AAAATCAATCAAGCCAGATTGATTCGTTCAACTCCGGCTTCGTCACCACTTTTTTCCGGGCTTTAAGAAGGTTGGCGAAGGATTCCATCCCTCTATCCATGTCTCCATGAACCAACATGATTAGGTTTGGGTCCAAGGCACTTTCCGACCAAGCCAACAGCTCATCGCGATCGGCATGAGCCGAAAATCCGTTAATCGTATGGATTTTTGCGCCAACCTTGACCTCTTCACCGAACAAGGTGATGTTCTCCGCGCCATCAATAATTTTTCGGGCCAAAGTTCCCTGGGCCGCGAATCCTACGAAGATGATGCTTGCCTGCTCCCTCCATAGATTATGCTTCAAATGATGGCGAATCCGGCCACCCGTGCACATGCCGGATCCCGCCAAGATGACAGCGCCCCCTTTCACGGCGTTGATCGCCATTGATTCAGAAGCCTCCCGGGTGAACCGTAAGCCAGGTAGGGCGCATGGATCTGTTCCCTTGCGGATGAGTTCCTGGGCCTTTTCATTGAATAGATCGACATGACGCCGAAAGATCCCGGTGACCGAGATCGCCATGGGCGAATCGAGCATGACTGGCAGGTGTCGGGGAAGGATGCCGGCCTCAATCCCTTCGCGGAGATGGAAAAGAAGTTCCTGTGCCCGCTGCAGGGCGAATGTTGGAATCAGGACATTGCCACCCCTGTCCAAGGTCTCCACAATCGCGGTGAAGAGTTCTTGTTTCGAGGCCTCGAGGTCTTTGTGATTGCGGTCCCCGTAGGTCGTTTCCATCACCACATAGTCCGCGGGATCGGGCGGTGTTGGATTTCTCAAAAGTGGCCGGCCGGAATTGCCAAGATCGCCAGAAAACAAGATCCGCCGCATCTTGCCTTCTTCGCGGGCTTCGATCTCTATAGAGGCAGAGCCAAGGATATGGCCGGCATCAATGAACCGGACCCGAAAGGCATCACTGAGCGAAATCCATTCGTTATATTTGGCAGCACGTCCGAAGAACTCGAAACACCAAAGAGCGTCGGCCGTACCGTAAAGAGACTCTGCGGGTCCCTCGCCGCTGCGAAACTTGTGCCGACGTGCCCGTCGAAACTCCTCTTCCTCGAGCCGCGCAGCGTCGAGCAATGTAATTCTTGCCAACTCCCGAGTCGCGTCCGTGGTAATGATCTCGCCACGGAACCCGCGTTTGACGAGCAATGGTATACGGCCACAGTGATCGATATGGGCGTGGGTCAGCAGCAGGAAATCGACGTCCCGCGGATCAAAACCGAACGGCTCTGCGTTATCCTCATCGAGCTCGCGGTTGCCTTGGAAAAACCCGCAATCAACCAATATTCGGCTATGGCCGCATTGCAGCAAATAACAGGACCCGGTAACCCCCTGGGCCGCACCGTGGAATGAAACTTTCATGATTGTGCGATCAAGGTTTTACAGCTCCGATCCATTCACCAAACCAACAAGGGATCAATTGCCTCAGATGATCCCCACGCCGCGCATGAATACCAATAAGATCACGATAGGCGTAAGAAGGCGCAAACTCCACAGCCAGCATTTTCCGACGATGCCGTGACCAAGGTCCGATTCCTGCAGCGCCTTGTTCGCACCCCAACGCCACCCGACCAGAAGCGCGATCAAGAGTCCGGCCACCGGAAGAACGCCATTGGAAACGACATAATCCATGCTTTCCAGGATGCCACGCTCGCCCCACCGCACATCGCGCCAGATTCCATAGCCAAGAGAAGCGGGTATTCCTGCCAGGAATATTCCAATACCAACCACAAGAGCGGCATAGCGTCGCCGGACCGCCAGTCGCCTAATCACGTAAGCCGTGACCACCTCAATCCCTGAAATACTCGCAGATACCGCTGCCGCCGATAGCAGGAAGAAGAACAACATGCCGACTATTCGGCCTCCATCCATTGACAGAAACAGTTGGGGCAGAGTGATGAACACAAGCCGTGGACCAGTCCCCGGGTCCAAACCAAAAGCAAATACTGCGGGGAAGATCGCCATACCGGCTAGGACGGCCATCAGTGTATCGCCGGCGGCGACACCGATAGCGGAACTCGGTATCCGATGTTCGCGCGCCAAATAGCTGCCATAGGTGATGAATAGGGCCATCCCAATGCTTAAAGAAAAGAACGCCTGCCCCATTGCCGCCAGATAGATATCTGGACGAGCTAGAAGCTCCCATTTCGGTTGGAAAAGGAATTTGAGTCCCGCTGCGCCGCCTTTGTGGGTAATCCCGTACACTGCCAGTCCGACCACGATGGCGGCGAGAACCGGCATCAACACTCCGGTCAGCTTCTCTATTCCGTTCTGAATGCCGGCCGCGACGACAGCGGCAGCAACAAGCATGACCGCCGCTTGCCAGATCAACGGTGCGTAAGTTCCGGCAATAAAGGCCTCGAAGTAGCCTCCGTAATCGGCGCCGGCGATGCGCCATAAGGAGCCGTCAATGGATCCGACAAAGTAGCGAAGGGCCCAGCCTGCGATCACCAGGTAGAAGCTCATGATCAAGAAGGAGCCCAAGATCCCGAGTCCCCCGGCAGCTTGCCAAAATCTTTCGGGCGCAATTCCGCGAATTGCGGCAACGGCATCACCGGGGCTGTGGCGCCCAACGGCAAGCTCCGCGATGACGATGGGCAGACCGATAACGACTATGCAAACGAGATAAACGAACAGGAATGTCGCGCCGCCGTTCTCTCCCGCGACGTATGAAAACCGCCAAATGTTACCGAGGCCCACAGCGGCTCCGATCGTCGCCAATATAAAAGCGCGTTGGGAACGCCACTGCTCTTTTGGGTTGGGGGAAGTCACTGGCATCATCCAGGAATCTGGGATCGGATGCCTAGATTACCCTGACAGGTGGCTTTCGCATATGCCCTGATCTC
>JAHEKA010000476.1 GCA_024638585.1 Rhodospirillales bacterium | reverse complement strand
TTCGCCTCCCAGGATACGCCGCACCACCGACATGGCCGGTTCATCGGCGCGCACTCGCGCGGTCTCTTTCGCGTGGTTGGCTTGGTAGGCCTCGGCTTCCGCGCCCGTCTTGTGCACCAGGTCGGCGATGAAGCTGGTGTGGGTCTTGTCGTCCACCGGTACCCGCCAGGACAAGTGTTCGGTCCACTGCTTGCCGTTGTAATAAACCAGCGAATACATGCAGTTGGGCATCAGAATGTAGGACTTGCGGATCTGGTTGCCGCGCCGCGCAATGCGTTCGATGCCGTATTCGGTTTCCTTGCCGGAAATCTCGGGGATGTCCTCGTTCAGCCCCACATCGGTGAATTTCGATTGCCGGTGGGTGAAGTTGAAATGCACCTCGTCCACGCTGTTTTCAAGCTGGGCGAAGAACGGCCAATCGCGGGTACTGGCCCTGTTCTCGACGAAGCCTTCGCCGTCGAACACGTCAAGACGGGGAAACGGTGGCGGTTCGCCTTCGCCGAAATAGGCGAAGATGAGGCCGAGATATTCGCGCGTCGGGTACCCCGGGATCTTGATGCGCTCGGAAAAGCTCTTGGGTTCTGCGGGCTGGGCGACGCACTGGCCGTCGCCGTCATACGTCCAGCCGTGATAGAAGCAGGAGATGCAATCGCCTTCGATCCGGCCCACCGCCAGGGCCAGGCCCCGGTGCGCGCAGACGGCGCCGATCACGTGAGGCACGCCGCTTTCGCCGCGATACAGGGTGAAATCCTCGCCCAGGATGCGAAGCGGTACCGCCGACCCGGCAGCCAACCTTTTGCCGGCAAAGACCGGTTGCCAGAATGAGCGCAAGAACCGGCCGGCCCCGGTGCCCGGTCCGATGGCGGTGAAGTCGGCGTATTTGTCGGTCATGTCGTTATCCTCCCGGGCGGGCGCTCTTGGGGTGCCGCATCCATGTTGCAGTCTAGACGTTTCCTGCGTTCCCTTGAAGGCCCGAAGCCGAATGTTGCCAAGGGGCGGGCGCGCCCTTACCGTTACGGCTGAAAGTGGGCGGCCCGTGCACGGCGCCGGACCCAAGTAAAGGGCAATACGGGAGGGCCCCATGGCGGCGACGATCCCGGCCATCGATGCCGATGGCCATGTCATGGAACATCAGGACGAAGTGCGCCCCTATCTCGATGACCGGTGGAAAGGGCGCGATACCCCGCTCTGGCCGGGCGGCCAGCCCTGGGATCCGGACCTGAGGGGCGAGTTGGCCATGCCCTGCGGCTACAGCCGCAAACTGAAAGCCAAGGAGCAGGTCGAGGTCTGGAACCGGATCTGCGACGATTACGAGATCGAAAAAGCGGTCCTGTTTCCGACCGGATCGGGAAGCGCCGCCAAGAACCAGGAAACCGATTTCGCCACCGGCGTGGCGCGCGCCGTCAACCGGCATTTTGCCGCCGATTACATGACCGACCGGTTGTTCCCCGTCGGCGTGCTGCCCCTGCGCGATCCGGAAGCCGCCGCCCGGGAGGTGGAATACGCGACCCAGGAACTGGGCCTCAAGGGGTTCGAGGTGCTGCCTGACGGACTGCCCTTCGGCCTTGGCGACCCGTTCTTCGATCCGGTTTACGAGGCGGCGGAGAGAAGCGGTGCGACCATCGGCATCCACGGCACGCGGACCTGGGCCGAGGACTGGGGTGCGGACAAGCTTCGGACCTTTGCCGAGGTTCATTGCTATGCCTTCCCCGCCGGCGTGATCTGCAATTTCACCTCGGTATTGGCCCAGGGCGTCACCGAACGGTTTCCGAACCTGAAAATGGGCTTCCTCGAGATCGGCGCGAGTTGGCTGCCCTATTACCTCGACCGCATGGACGAGCATTACGAGAAGCGGGCCGAGGAAGAGATGCCCCTTCTCAAGAAGAAGCCGTCTGACACGTTTCGTGACTCCAGCCTCAAGGTCTCCATCGAGGGCAAGGAATCGCTTCTGCGCGAGACCATCGATTTTGTCGGCGTGGAGCATTTGATCTATGCCACCGACGTGCCCCACTGGGACGGGGAATTTCCGGAAAACCTGGAAGAAATGCGCGCCGCCGAAAATTTGACGGACGCGGAGAAGACCGCTGTGCTGCACGACAATGCCCAAGAGCTGTTTTCGCTCTAGGCGGTACCCGACCGGCTTCGGTGCGGGCAGATGAGGAAAGGAGGGCGACTTGGGCGAATTTGCACTGGGCCAACCGGTCACGCGGTTCGAGGATCAGCGTCTGCTGACCGGCGGTGGGCGCTATATCGACGATTACAAATTGCCGCGCATGGCTCACGGCGTGGTCCTGCGCAGCCCCCATGCCCATGCCCGGATCAAGGGGATCGACACGGCGCAAGCGGCGGAGATGCCCGGCGTTCTCACCCTCCTGACCGGCGCCGATTGGGAGACTTCCGGGTTCGATGACCTGCCCCGGGGCAAGGGGCGGACCCGGCGTGACGGCGCGCCCCTGTTCCGCGGGCGCTACCCGGCCCTGGCGGGCGACAAGGTGCGCTACGTCGGCGATTACGTTGCTTTCGTTGTGGCTGAGACCCGGGACCAGGCTCAGGACGCGGCGGAGCGGATCGAGGTGGATTATGAACCGCTGCCGGCCAATGCCGATACCGCCGGTGCCATCGAGCCAGGCACGCCGCCCGTGTGGGAGGATTGCCCCGACAATATCTGTTTCGTTCATTTGGGGGGTGACCATGACGCGGTAGAGGCGGCCATGGCCGCGGCCGACCATGTCGTGACCCGGCGCTTCGTCATCAACCGCGTGACGGCGGCGACCACAGAGCCGCGGGGCTGCATCGGCGATTACAATCGGGCCGAGGACAGCTACACGCTCTACACCACGCTGCAGGGCACCCATGGTTACCGCGCGGATCTCGCTGGCGTCCTCAAGGCGCCC
>JAHEKA010000475.1 GCA_024638585.1 Rhodospirillales bacterium | reverse complement strand
TGCACGAGGCGTTGATCCTGACCCTGTTCCTGGAAGAATCGTGCTGGATGAACATGACCGCCAAGCAGATGGGCACGCCCAACTACCTGACGCTGGAGCATTCGGAAAAGATCACGCCGCAAATCCTCAAGCAGCGCTCCCAGGACAAGGCCTGGGATCACTACGTCAACAAGCTCCGGATCGGCGGCTGGGCGTAAGACCCGGCGGATAAAGGCTTAATCGGAAAACTCGCGCCGGATGGCGTCCGTGTGCTGGCCCGGCGCCGGCACCGGGCCCGGCTGTGCGGGTAAGCCTTGCCAAAGTGTCGGCGGGGCCGGCATGTCGACCGGCCCGGTCGGGGTCTCCACGGTGACGCGCCTGAGCTGGGGATGGGTGCTCAAGCCGCCGATCTCGTTGATCATCCCGTAGGCGATGTTGGCCGCGGCCAGGCGATCGACGACCGCGCCGCGGTCAAGGGTCGCAAAGACCTGGCCGATCTCCGCATCCAGCGCCGGGCGGTTCTTCACCCGAGCGATGTTGGTTGCGAATCTGGCATCCGCCGCCAGCGCTTCTTTTTCCAGCACCATCTTCGCGAAGGTCGCCCATTCCCTGTCGTTCTGGATGGCCACCAGTACCTCGCCCCCGGCGTAGGCATAGGCGCCGTAAGGCGCGATCGAGGCATGGTGCAGGCCGACCCGCTGGGGCGCCTTGCCGCCGTAGTCGAAATGGAGGAGCGGCACCGTCAGCCAATCGGCCATGCCGTCGAACAGAGAAACCTTGATTCCGGCGCCCTCGCCGGTGCGCGCACGCCGGATCACCGCCTCGAGGATCGCGCCATAGGCGTTGAGGCCGGCGGCGATGTCGCAGACCGAGACACCGACCCGCCCCATACCCTCCGCCGTGCCGGTGATCGAGGCGAGCCCCGATTCCGCCTGAACCAGCAGATCATAGGCTTTCATGGCCGCGTAATCGCCGCTCTCACCATAGCCTGAGATATCGCAAGCGATCAGATCCGGGCGCTTCGTCCGCCAGTCATCGGCGCCAAAGCCAAGGCGCGATGCCACGCCGGGGCCGAGGTTCTGGATGAAGATATCGGCACGCCCCATGAGGCGGCCCATCAGTGCCTGGTCTTCCGGGGTCTTGAGGTCCAGCGTCACCGATTCCTTGCCTCGGTTGATCCAGACGAAATAGGCGCTCTCGCCATGGGCGACCCCATCGTAATGGCGCGCAAAATCGCCGCCCGGGCCCTCGATCTTGATGACCCGGGCGCCGGCCTCGGCCAGACGCGAAGAACACAATGGCGCCGCCACCGCCTGTTCCAGCGCCACCACCAGGAGACCGTCGAGGGTATCGCTCACGCGTGCCCCGCTTCAGTAGGACCGCGGCAGGCCGAGCACATGCTCGGCGATATAGGCGAGGATCATGTTGGTGGAGACCGGCGCCGTGCGGTAGAGGCGGGTCTCGCGGAACTTCCGTTCCACGTCCATCTCTTCGGCAAAGCCGTAGCCGCCGAAGGTCTGCATGCAGGTGTCCCCCGCCGCCCAGGCCGCTTCGGAGGCAAGCAGCTTGGCCATGTTGGCCTCCTCCCCGCAAGGCTGGCCCGCATCGAAGAGCGTTGCAGCCTTCTCCACCATCAGGGCGGCGGCGCGCATCTCCGCATAGGCCCGGGCGATGGGGAACTGCACGCCCTGGTTCTGTCCGATGGGGCGGCCGAAGACCTGCCGCTCGCCGGCGTAAGTCACCGCCCGTTCGGTAAACCAGCGGCCGTCGCCCACGCATTCGGCGGCGATCAGGATGCGCTCGGCATTCATGCCGTCGAGGATGTAGCGGAAGCCCTGGCCTTCCTCGCCGATCAGGTTGGCCGCCGGCACCCGGAGATCGTCGAGATAGACCGCGCAGGTTGCGTGATTGATCATGGTGCGGATGGGCCGGATTTCGAGACCGTTGCCATGGGCCGCGGCCATGTCGACCAGGAAAACCGATAATCCTTCGGTCCGGCTTTTGGCCTCTTCGCGCGGCGTGGTCCGGGCCAACAACAACATCAGGTCCGAATGCTCGGCACGCGAGGTCCACACCTTGGCGCCGTTGATCACGTATCCGTCGCCGTCACGCACGGCGCGGGTGGCGAGGGAAAGGGTGTCGGAGCCGCTTTCCGGCTCGGTCACGCCGAAGGCTTGCAGGCGCAAGCGGCCCGCGGCGATCTCGGGCAGGTATTTCGATTTCTGGGGGTCCGATCCATGGCGCAGGATCGTGCCCATGGTGTAGATCTGGGCGTGGGCCGCGGCCCCGTTACAGCCCGATGCATGGATTTCTTCCAAGATCGCCGTGGCCTCGGCCAGGCCCAAGCCGCTGCCGCCATAGGCTTCGGGCACCAGGCAGGCGAGCCAGCCACCTTCGGTCAAGGCGGCGACGAATTCGCCCGGATAGTCGCGGGCCCGGTCCTTTTCGCGCCAGTATTCGCCGGGAAAGCGCTGGCACAGCGCCCGCACTTGTTCCCTGATTTCATCCCGCGCGACTTCCATTGATTAAGCCTCCACCGCGCCGTCGAAGAATTCGACGAACGCCCGCAATGTCAGCTCCGGGTCCTGCTCCGCCGGATAGTGGCCCGATGGAAACACCTTGAAGGTGATGTCATCGGCCCAGGCCGGCCAGGTGCCTTGCGGATCAAGATGCCGGCCCACATGGCTGTTCTCGCCCCAAACCACCAGCAGCGGGCATTGAATGCGCCGCCCGGCGGCAAGGTCGGTCCCATCCATCTCGTAATCGACGCCGAGGGTCGCGCGGTAATCCTCGCACACCGCGTGGATGTTTTCCGGCGTGCAACAGCGGACATATTCCGCCATGGCGTCCTCCGTGAAGGGGCCGAGTCCGACGCCTTTCTTGTCCAGCTTGCGACGGATGTAATATTCGAGATCGAGTCCCA
>JAHEKA010000474.1 GCA_024638585.1 Rhodospirillales bacterium | reverse complement strand
ATTTCGCCAATCTCGATCGGACCGGCGAGCTCTCGGCCGAAGATGCGCTGACCGTCCGGTTGGAAGAAGGTCTCGGCGGCGATCCGTTCCCCTATGGAGTGGAAGCCAATCGCGGGGGACTAGAGGCGCTGACCCGCTACGCCTTCGACCAGAAAATCACGTCGCGCAAATACGCGGTGGAGGAACTCTTCGCACCGGGCACCCTGGAACTGACCGGTTGAGGTGTAGAGCCAGCCCCGACCAAGATCGTTTACCCGGCCAGCCGTTCATACCAGAATGGAACCAATGCGAGCGATAATGCGACCCACGAGGAGGAAGCGATGAACACTGCCGTTGCGCCAAGCCCGGTATCGGCGCCGTGGGTCTGGACGGCGGATGAATTGACCGCGCGCGACGATTGGGTGATCCAGATCGACGACGGTGGCCTGGCGGATATCGCGGCCGCCCTCGAAGGGGTCAAGTCCCGAGGCCTCGGCATCAGGGACATCAGGGCCGAAGACTTTCCGCTGCCGTCCATGGCGGACGACCTTGCCGCGGTCAAAGACGCCCTCGCGCACGGGCCGGGCGTCTGCCTGCTTCGTGGCGTCCCGGTGGACCTCTACGGCCGCGAGGACATCGAGCTCATCCTCTGGGGCCTCGGCACCCATGTCGGCCGGGCCATCGTGCAAAGCTTCCGGGGTGACGTCATCGGCGAGGTGATGGACAAATCCCATGAAGGCGACACGCGCCGCGCCTATCGCTCGCCCGACGCGCTGAGCCTGCATATCGATTCCGTCGACGTCGCCGCGCTGCTGTGCCTGCGCCGCGCCAAGCAAGGCGGCATGAGCCTGGTGACCAGCTCCTTCGCCGTTCACAACGCGATCCTCAAGGAGCGCCCCGACCTGATCCCGTTGCTATATCGCGGCTATCACTGCATGCATTCGGAGGCCGACTCCACGGGCGAAGACCCCATGACCCCCTATCGCATTCCCGTGTTCGGGCCGGTGGGCGATCATCTGATCTGCAATTTCCACTCACGGCCCATGGCACGCTCCCTTGGGGTGGGCGAGCTTGGCAGCGATCCGAAGTCGATGGAAGCGCTGGAAGTGTTCAAGGAGATCGCGGAACGGGAGGAACTCCTCCACCGGAGGATGCTGGAACCGGGCGACTTGCAGTTCCTCAACAACCGAACGGTCCTGCACGGCCGCACCGATTTCGAGGATCATGCCGGTTTGGATCAGAAACGGCTCATGCTGCGTCTGTGGCTCACCATGCCCGATTGGGCCCCTATGCCGGATAACATGGTTTCCCACCCCGAACGGCAACTCAAGCCCGAGGAGCTCTAGCGCCGCCAGCCAAACCGTTATTCGTCGTCCTTGCCGGCGACCGAATACTGCATATTGACGTTGCGGCTCTTTTGGAACTCTTCCATGGTCTCGCCCCGCATCTGGGCATAGACGTCCGGGTTCGAGAGACCCAAAACCGCCGCCATTTTTTCGATCGAGAAGAAGATCACGCCGTAATGGATGAGGCCGATGAAGTCGCGTGCATCCAGAAGCTTCCGCTCTTCGGCGCTCAGGGCGAATTCGTCATACAGCGCCTCAGGTTCCTCCAGGAAGCGGCGGCGGTGCTCCGGCTCCACCAAGCGGTGAAGGAAGTCATTGAGCCGATAGGCCTTGTGGCCGCGCTCTAGGGTGAACGGATGAGTCCCTTCGATCTCCTCGACCCCGGCAAGCTGGCGGGCGATGAGATCACGCTGGGCCTGGGTCACCTGCGGGTCGGGTTCGGCAAGGTTTTCGTAGATCACCGTGGCGATGGTTGTCATCGACGGCAGCGTCATGTCGCGGTGCACGCAGCGTACCTTGTCCGAAAGCGCGCCGCGCATGATCAGCCAGGTGATCACCTCCGCTCCTTCAAAGCCTCCGCGCTTGGCATATTCGGCATGGGTGATCTCGGTCAGGGCCTCGGGGTCGGATTCCAACAGATCCAGGAATTCGGCGTCCCAATCGAGATTGTTGAAGCCACAGCGCTCGCCGTGAACCTGATGGGACAACCCGCCGGTGGCGGCGATGGCGACGGTGATGTCTTCGGGGTAGCTCTCTATGGCGCGCCCCAGCGCCTGCCCCAGCCGATAGCACCGTTTGGCCGTGGGAATGGGGAATTGCAACACGCCCACCTGGAAGGGAATGATGGCTTTGCTCCAGGCCGCACCCCGGTCGGTCATCATCGACAGCGGCGAAAACAGGCCGTGATCGATGGGCCGCTTCTGGAAGAAGGAGATGTCGAACTCATCGGCGAACAGCGATTGGCCGATATGGCGCGCCAGGCCCATATGACCCGCCACCGGCGGGTAGTCACGCGGGCCGCCGCCCTCGTCGGCGGTGCGGTAGCCGTCATCAACGCCCAGCACGAAGGGCGAATAGTGATCGAGAAAAAACGACGTGATGTGATCGTTGTAGATCAGGAACAGAACGTCTGGATCGTTCTCTTTCAGCCAGTCCGTGACCGGCGCGAAGACCTTGAACACGTCGGCCCAGGCGGGATCGTCCGCCGCCTTGTTGTCCTTGGCAAACCCGATGGTGGGCGAGTGGGAGGCCCCAAGCCCCGCAATGATCCTAGCCATGATCCCTATCCTTGTATGACCAACCAATCGATGGGCGCACTGCGCAAACTGCTGCCGGGTCCCTGCGATCACCCGGTGTCGCCATCTTACCTCTTGCCCGCATCTTATCAGGCGCGATCCCCACGGCCAGCACCGAGACCTCCCGATGGTGCTGCGCCCACCGGTCTCAAAAGGAGCTCCCTTGGAACGAAACGGTGCACCGCAGAAGCGCACGCCTCAGCCGCCCGGCGGCGCCCTGCCCCGACCCGGACGGTCGGCGCGCCCGTGCGGCGATCTCAGAACCCGGCGGGTTTTGAACGGCTAC
>JAHEKA010000034.1 GCA_024638585.1 Rhodospirillales bacterium | reverse complement strand
GGCTGGGACATCCGCATCTTCACCGAGGCCCAGGAATCCGAACGGCGCCAGGAATTCTTCCGCAACCGCTCTCAGATGTTCATCGATTCGCTCGATGTCGACGAGGTTATCGCCCATCTGTTGGTCACCGAAGGGTTCACCTCCATCGAGGAAGTGGCCTATGTGCCGATCGAGGAACTGACCAGCATCGAAGGATTCGACGAAGACATCGCCCAGGAGCTTGCCAACCGCGCCGAAACCTTCCTTAGGGAACAGGCGGAAAAATTCGCCGAAACCCGGCGCGAACTGGAGATTGCCGACGATCTCGCCGAGTTGCCTTCTTTGACCTCGGACATGGTGGTGGCGCTGGCCAAGGCTGGGATCAAGACCCGGGACCAGCTGGCCGAGTGTGCCGGCTACGAGCTGTCCGGTTCGGAGGAGGAAGGCGAGGAAGGCCTGCTCCAGGAATTCGGCGTCACCGAGAGCGAGGGCAATGCCATCATCATGGAGGCCCGGGCGCACTGGTACGAAGGCGAGGAAGAACAAGGCGAAGGTGAAGAGGGTGAAGAGGGCGCTGAAGGCGAAGAAGGTGGCGAAAGCGCTGCCGAGGCCGAGGCGCCCGACACGCAAGACAACAAACCGGCAACGGAAGGCTGACGGACCCCGATGACGGCACCGGCCAAGATCAGGCGGACAGGCCCCGCCGGCGCCGATGGCGCTGGCGGCGTGCGCACATGCATCGTCACCGGCGACGTGCTGCCGCGCGCCCGCATGATCCGCTTCGTGAAGGGGCCGGACGGCTCGGTCGTGGCCGATCTCGGCCAGGGTCTCCCCGGACGCGGCTTGTGGGTTGCCGCCACCCGCGAGGCCCTAGACCAGGCGGCGACCGGCCGCCAATTCGCCCGTGCCCAGCGCGGGCCGGTCGAGGTTCCGGCCGATCTCACCCACCGGGTCGAAGCCGGACTTGCGGCCCGAGCCCAAAGTCTGATTGGCCTCGCCCGCCGGGCGGGAGCCGCGGTGGCGGGATTCGAAAAGACCCGCGCCGCGCTGAAGGGCGGGACCGCGCATCTCTTGATCTCGGCGCGCGACGGTGCCGCCGACGGCCGCGCCAAACTGGCCGCCCTGGCCGCGGATTGTGTCCGGGCCGAAGGGCTGACCGCGGCGGAACTGGGATCCGTCTTCGGCCGCGATCATGCGGTCCATGTGGCGGTGACCGATGTCGGGCTGGCGGCCCGGATCGGGGATGCCCTTGCGCGGTTGGACGATGTGCGCGCCGGGGCCCGAGGTCACGACGCGATTCCCGACACCCCCAAGGTGGGGTAAGGTTAGATACGGAAGTGGATCAGGTTAAGGCATGAGCGAAACGACCAAAGATACCGACGCGAAAAAGAAGCCCCTGTCGCTCTCCCGGCCCGGCAAGCTGGAGCTGAAGAAGACGGTGGAGCAGGGACAGATCCGCCAGAGCTTCTCCCACGGGCGCAGCAAGGCGGTCACCGTCGAGGTGCGCAAGAAGCGAACCTACGCGCCCACCGAGAGCGGGGGCATGGCGGAGGTCAAGCCGGGCGCCGAGATCCCGGTCGAAGCCGAGGAATCGGCCACCGGCGAAAAGCTGACCAGCGGCGAGCTGGCGGTGCGCGCGCGGGTGTTGGAAGACGCCAAGCGGGATGAGGAGCGCCGCCGTATCGAGGATGCGGAACGGGCCGAGCGCGAGGCCGAGGAAGCCAAGAAGCGTGCCGAGGAAGAGGCCGAACAGGCCAAACGCGAAGCCGAGGAAGCCAAGAAGCGTGCCGAGGAAGAGGCCAAGAAGGCCCCCGGTACACCGCCGTCGGAGCCTCTTCCCGAAGTCCCGGGCGAGGTTTCGGGCAAGCCGGCCCGCGGCGCCAAGGGCAAGCCCGCCCCCGCTGCGCCGGACGATATGGAAAGCGAAGACGAGGAGGCCAAGAAGCGCGGTGCCGGCCGACGTGGCGCGAAGGCGGACAAGGGACGCCCGTCGCTCACTCTGCGCAAGGACGGCGCCCGGCGTCGTGGCAAGCTGACCATCTCGAAAGCGCTGGACGACGAGGGCGGAGAGCGGGTGCGCTCGCTGGCCTCGGTGCGCCGCGCGCGTGAACGCGAACGCCGGGCCCAGGCCGCGATGCAGGGCGCGGGCGAGACCTCGAAGGTCTACCGCGAGGTGGTGGTGCCGGAAACCATTACCGTCCAGGAACTCGCCAACCGCATGGCCGAACGCGCGCCTGACGTGGTCAAGGCGTTGATGAACATGGGTGTCATGGCGACCATCAACCAGACGTTGGACGCCGATACCGCCGAGCTGATCGTATCGGAATTCGGCCACACGATCCGCCGGGTCAGCGAATCCGACGTCGAGGTCGGCCTGTCCGGCGGCGACGACGCCCCCGAAAGTCTCAAGCCGCGCCCCCCTGTGGTGACCGTCATGGGCCATGTCGACCACGGCAAGACCTCGTTGCTCGACGCGCTCAGGGAAACCGATGTTGTTGCCAAGGAATCCGGCGGCATCACCCAGCATATCGGCGCCTATCAGGTGACCATGGAATCGGGCGAGAAGATCACCTTCCTCGACACGCCGGGCCATGAGGCGTTCACCCAGATGCGGGCGCGCGGCGCCAAGGTCACGGATATCGTGGTTCTGGTGGTGGCCGCCGATGACGGCATCATGCCCCAGACGATCGAGGCGATCCATCACGCCAAGGCGGCGGAGGTGCCGCTGATCGTGGCCATCAACAAGATCGACCTCCCCGGTGCGGAACCCGATCGCATCAAGACCGACCTTCTGCAGCACGATGTGGCGCTGGAAGGACATGGCGGCGATATCCTGTGGGTCGAGGTGTCGGCCAAGAACAAGACCAATCTCGACAAGCTCGAGGAAGCCATCCTGCTGCAGTCAGAAATTCTGGAGGTCAAGGCCAATCCCGACTGCCCGGCCCAGGGCGTGGTGGTCGAGGCCAAGGTCGAACAAGGCCGCGGCTCGGTCGCTACGGTGCTGATCAGCCGCGGGACCTTGCGGGTCGGCGACATCTTCGTGGCCGGCGCGGAATGGGGCCGGGTGCGGGCGCTGGTCGACGATCATGGCCAGAATGTCGAAGAGGCGGGGCCCGCCATGCCGGTAGAGGTGTTGGGTCTCAACGGCACGCCGACAGCCGGAGACGAATTCGCGGTTGTGGAGAACGAAAACCGCGCCCGTCAGGTGACCGAATACCGCCAGCGCCAAAGCCGTGATGCGACCCATGCGGCGGGCGCGCGGGGCACCGTGGAGCAGATGCTGGCATCGATCGCCGCCGGCGAGAGCGCGGAACTGCCGCTCGTCATCAAGGCCGATGTCCAGGGTTCCGTAGAGGCCATCACCGGCGCCATCGAGAAGATCGGCACCGATGAGGTGCAGGCGCGGATCCTGCATGCGGCCGTTGGCGGCATCAACGAATCCGATGTCACCCTGGCCAGGGCGTCCGATGCCCTGATCATCGGCTTCAACGTGCGTGCCAATCCCCAGGCCCGGGACATGGCGCGACGTGACGATGTGGAAATTCGCTACTATTCGATCATCTACGACGTCACCAACGACGTGAAGCAGGCGCTTTCGGGCATGCTCGAGCCCGCCATCAAGGAAACCCAGCTGGGCACTGCCGAAGTGCGCGAGGTGTTCAACATCTCCAAGGTGGGACGCATCGCCGGCTGTCTGGTGACCGACGGGACGGTGCGCCGGGAGTCCAAGGTGCGGCTGTTGCGCGACGACGTGGTGGTCTACGAGGGCAACCTTCAGACGCTCAAGCACTTCAAGGAAGAGGCCCGCGAAGTGCGCGCCGGTTCCGAATGCGGCATCGCCATCGAGAATTACCAGGATATCCAGGTGGGCGACGTGATCGAGTGCTTCCAGGTCGAGGAAGTCGCCCGGACCCTGTAAGCGGGCGGCCCCTCCACCTTCGACTACCATTGGCCGGAAATAGGATCAGCGGATATGCGGTTGGGCGCACCTAGCCAGCGCCAGCTCCGGGTTGGTGAGGAACTGCGCCACGAAGTGGCGCGGATCCTGGAGCACGCTCATTTTCGCGATCCCGATCTGGCGTCGGTCTCGATCACCGTCACCGAGGTCCGTGTCAGCCCCGATCTCAAGAACGCCACGGCCTTCGTCACGCCGCTGGGCGGCGGCGACATGGAGCGCGTGGTGGCGGCTTTGAACCGGGCGCAGGGCTATTTTCGCGGCCAGTTGGGACGCAGCCTGGCGCTCAAGTTCGTGCCGCGCGTCACCTTCACCGCCGACACTTCGTTCGACTATTCCACGCGTATCGAAGAGGTACTGCACCGGCCCGATGTGGAGCGCGATCTGGGGGTCGAGGGCGATCCCGAAACCGAAGGAGAGGGAGGCGCCGGCCGTGGGACGTAGGCGCAAACCGCCCGCGGGGGCCCGGGCCATCGACGGTTGGCTCAATGTCGATAAGCCGTTGGGGCTCAGTTCGGCTGGCTGTGTCGCGCGTCTGCGCGCAGCACTCAGACCCAAGCGCATCGGCCATGGCGGGACCCTCGACCCGCTGGCGACCGGGGTTCTGCCGGTGGCGCTTGGCGAGGGCACGAAAACCGTTTCCTACCTGATGGGCGCGCCCAAGAGCTACCGTTTCACGGTCCGTTTCGGCGAACGCCGCGAAACGGACGACGGCGAGGGCGACATCGTCGAAACCAGCGGCGCCCGGCCCACCGACGCTGCCCTTGAGGGCATCCTCGGGCGGTTCGTCGGCACCATCGATCAGGTTCCGCCGGCCTATTCGGCCCTCAAGCGGGATGGCCGGCGCGCCTATCAACGCGCCCGGGCGGGCGAGGCGGTGGCATTGGCGCCGCGCGCCGTCACGGTCCATGGATTGCGGCTAACGGCTCGGCCCGATGAAGATCGGGCCGTGTTCGAGGTGGATTGCGGCAAGGGGTTCTATGTCAGGGCCTTGGCCCGGGATCTGGCGGCGGCGGTGGGGACCGTCGGATACGTCTCCGAACTGCGCCGCACCCGGGTCGGCCCGTTCACCGAGGACGCCGCAATTCCGCTGGAAAATCTAGTCGCTATCGGGCATAGTGCGCCCGCTTTGAAGGACCTTTATCCGGTTGAGACCGTGCTGGACGACATCCCGGCTCTGGCCGTGACCGGAGATCAGGCCGCCGCCATACGACAAGGGCGGCCCGTAAAGGTGCAATGCACTGGTGGCCCCGGGGCCCGGGAGGCCGGCGCGATTGCCGTATTCCCCAAACTATCGGACGGAACCGTCGTGTGTGCGATGGAGGACGGTGCTTTGGTGGCGCTTGCCCGGTACCACGACGGAGAAATCCAGCCGGTGCGCGTGCTGAACACATGATTGAAGGAGTCAACGATGTCGATTACGCCTGAAAAGAAACAGGAACTGGTGGCCGAATACGCCACCGGGACCAACGATACCGGGTCGCCGGAGGTGCAGGTGGCGATCCTGTCCGAACGAATCGGAAACCTGACCGAGCATCTCAAGACCCATAACCACGATTTCCACTCCCGGCGCGGGCTCATCATGATGGTGGGAAAACGGCGCCGGTTGCTGGATTACCTGAAACGCAAGAACGAAGACCGATACCAGAAACTGATCCAGAGCCTCGGATTGAGGCGCTGATGATGTTCGGCCCGCATGGGGCGGGCCGAAACCCCGATGGCGGCAGGGCCGCGCGGGGAGGTAGGTTGGAAGGAAGGAAGAGAACGCATGTTTGATATCATAAGGAAGGAAGTCGACTGGGGTGGACGCAAACTGATCTTGGAAAGCGGGCGCATGGCGCGCCAGGCCGACGGGGCGGTGCTTGCCACCTATGGCGAAACCACGGTGCTGTGTACCGCGGTCGCCCAGAAGGAGCCCAAGCCGGGCATCGATTTCTTTCCGTTGACCGTGAACTACCAGGAAAAGAGCTTCGCCGCCGGCAAGATCCCCGGTGGCTTTTTTAAGCGCGAAGGCCGTCCCAGTGAAAAGGAAACGCTGACCTCGCGCCTGATCGACCGGCCCATCCGGCCCCTGTTTCATCCCAATTTCCGCAACGAGACCCAGGTCATATGCACCGTCCTGTGCCACGACCTGGAGAACGATCCCGACATCGTCGCTTTGGTCGGTGCCTCGGCGGCGCTGACGCTCTCTGGCGTCCCGTTCCTCGGACCCATCGGCGCGGCCCGGGTCGGCTATGTTGACGGCGAATACGTGCTCAATCCCCAGGTCGACGAAGCGTCCAGCTCCCAGCTCGACCTGGTCGTCGCCGGCACCCAAGAAGGGGTGCTGATGGTGGAATCCGAAGCCCATGAGCTTTCCGAAGAGGTCATGCTGGGCGCCGTGATGTTCGGCCACCGGGAATTCCAGCCGGTGATCGACGCCATCATCTCGATGGCCGAGACCGCAGCCAAGGAGCCCTGGGCCGTGGCCGAGCCGCCGGCCGAGCATGCCACCGTCGCCTCCCGGGTCAAGGAGCTGGCCGAAGCCGGCCTGCGGGACGCCTACGCCAATCCCGACAAGACGGTGCGCCATGGCGCCATCGAGGCCGTCAAGGCCGAGACCGTTGGCGCTCTGGAGGAAGACGAGGACGCCACTTCCGACGTCGTCGGAGCCGCCTTCAAGAAGCTGGAAAAGGACATCGTGCGGACCGCGATTCTGGACCAAAAACCTCGCATCGACGGCCGGGACACCAAGACCGTGCGCCCGATCGCCTGCGAGGTGGGTGTCCTGCCCCGGGCCCATGGCAGCGCACTGTTCACCCGGGGCGAGACCCAGGTTCTGGCCGTCGCCACCCTGGGCACCGGCCAGGATGAGCAGATCATCGACGCGCTCGACGGCGATTATCGGGAACATTTCCTGCTGCATTACAATTTCCCGCCCTATTCGGTGGGCGAGGCGAGCTTCCTGCGTTCGCCGGGTCGCCGGGAAATCGGTCACGGCAAGCTCGCTTGGCGCGCCGTCCATCCCCTGCTGCCCAGCAAGGATGACTTTCCCTACACCATCCGCGTCGTGTCGGAGGTGACGGAATCCAACGGTTCGTCCTCGATGGCGACGGTCTGCGGGTCATCGCTCTCGCTGATGGACGCGGGCGTGCCGCTCGCCAAGCCGGTGGCGGGCATCGCCATGGGTTTGATCAAAGAGGACGACCGGTTCGCCGTGCTGTCGGACATCCTCGGTGACGAGGACCATCTCGGCGACATGGACTTTAAGGTCGCCGGCACCTCCCAAGGCGTCACCAGCCTGCAGATGGACATCAAGATCACCTCGATCACCGAGGAGATCATGGAGATCGCCCTGGGCCAGGCCCGGGACGGCCGTCTGCATATCCTGGGCGAGATGGAAAAGGCGCTGTCCGGTGCGCGGGAGGAGGTTTCCGACAACGCGCCCCGCATCACCGCTTTCTCCGTTCCCAAGGACAAGATCCGCGATGTCATCGGCACCGGCGGCAAGGTCATCCGCGAGATTTGCGAGACCACCGGCGCCAAGATCGATATCGAGGACGATGGCACCATCAAGGTGGCGGCGGTGGACGGCGAAGCGGCCCAGCGGGCTATCGATTGGATCAAGTCGATCGTCGCCGAGCCCGAGGTCGGCGTCATCTATACCGGCAAGGTCGTCAAGGTGGTCGATTTCGGGGCCTTCGTGAACTTCCTGGGCAACCGGGACGGGCTGGTGCATATCAGTGAGCTGGCCGAAGGTCGGACCGGGAAGGTCACCGATGTCGTCAACGAGGGCGATGAGGTGAAGGTCAAGGTGCTCGGGATCGACGATCGCGGCAAGGTCAGGTTGTCCATGCGTGTGGTCAATCAGGAGACCGGCGACGACCTGACCAAGGAGGCGGCCGATACGCCGGCTGCGGAATAGTCCGGGTCGGCCCCGGCACCTGTCGCGGGCCGGGGCCAGGGGGAGGCGATAGATGAAGCCGCTCAAGTCTCTCATCATTTCAGGCCGGGAGGTGCTGCCCTTGGTCGAAGGCGGCAAGGGCATTGCCATTTCCAACGGCGAAAGCTCCGGCGCCTGGGCCGCCACCGGGGGGGTTGGCACCTTCTCCGGCGTCAATGCCGATTCGTTTGACGAGAACGGCGACCTGATCCCCGTCGTCTACAAGGGCCGGACCCGGCGCGAGCGCCACGAGGAGCTGGTCGCCTACGCCATCCAGGGCGGCATCGCCCAGGCCCAGGTAGCCCATGAAATGGCCGGCGGTCAGGGCCGCATCCACATGAATATCCTGTGGGAAATGGGTGGTTCAGAACGTGTTCTAAAGGGAGTCCTCGAGGGGGCCAAGGGGCTGATCCACGGCGTGACCTGCGGCGCCGGCATGCCCTACCGCATGGCCGAGATCTGCACCAAGTTCGGGGTCTATTACTATCCCATCGTGTCCTCTGCCCTGGCCTTCCGGGCGCTCTGGAAACGGGCGTACCACAAGTTCTCGGACTGGCTCGGCGGCGTCGTGTACGAGGATCCGTGGCGCGCCGGCGGCCATAACGGGCTGTCCAATGTCGAGGATCCCCTTCTGCCCGAAGAGCCCATGCCCCGGGTCGTCGAATTGCGCAAGATGATGACCGAATACGGGCTCGACGAAACGCCGATCTTCATGGCCGGCGGGGTCTGGTATCTGCGGGAATGGGAAGATTGGATCGACAATTCGGATCTTGGCCCCATCGCTTTCCAGTTCGGCACCCGGCCGCTGCTCACCAAGGAGAGTCCCATCTCCGATGAGTGGAAGGCAAAACTTCTCAACCTCAAGGAAGGCGATGTCTTCCTCAACAAATTCAGCCCCACCGGGTTCTATTCCTCGGCGGTCGACAACCCCTTCCTGGAAGAACTGAAGCAGCGCTCCAAACACCAAGTGGCGTATTCGACCCAGCCGGTGGGCGAGCACGATACGCCGTTTCCGGTCGGCGCCCGGGGGCGGAAGGTCTATCTCACGGAGTCGGACAAGGTGCGCGCCGAATCCTGGGTCGCGGACGGGTTCACCGAACCGCTGCGGACGCCGGATTCGACGTTGATCTTCGTTGCCCCGGAACGAGCCCAGCAGATCCGCCGCGATCAGATCGAATGCATGGGCTGCCTGTCGGCCTGCCATTTCTCCAACTGGGCTCAAAACGAGGCGGGGACGACGGGCCGCAAGGCCGACCCCCGCTCCTTCTGCATCCAGAAGACGCTTCAGGCCATCAGCCACGGCGGGGCGGTGGACGAGCAGCTGATGTTCGCCGGCCATAACGCTTACCGTTTCAAGGACGACCCGTTTTACGCCAACCGTTTCGTTCCTTCGGTTCGCGAACTGGTCGACCGGCTCCAAACCGGGGACTGAAGCCCCCGGAAACCGGGTCATTCCACCAGTTTGGACTTTTTCCAAAAAACCCTATATACTACTCATTCAGTTGATTTAACTTTCCGGCCTTCCGCCTGTTTTTGGGTGGCGCATGCCCCGGAATGGGGCGGATGGGGCCGAGTTGGGATGAAACGCGAAATGGTGGAGCGGCCATACAAGGAAGTTGTGGATGTCCTGAAGCGCTGCGGGCTGCGCCCGACGCGCCAGCGCATGGCGCTTGCCAAGCTGCTGCGCGATGCCGGCGATTGCCACCTGACCGCCGAAGAACTGCATGCCCGGGCGGCGGACGCCGGCCACCGGATATCGCTGGCCACCATCTACAACGCGCTGCACCAGTTCACCGAAGCCGGCTTGGTCCGTGAGATCGTCGTCGATTCGGGGTGCTCTTACTTCGATACCAATGTGTCCGACCACCACCATTTCTTCTTCGAAGACCGGCGTGAGTTGAAGGACATCGATCACGGCGATGTCGTGATCTCGGCCGTTCCGGAGCCCCCCGAGGGCGCGACGGTCGAACGCGTGGACGTCGTCATCCGCGTGCGCTCATCTTAAGAATAATTATTAGTTTCAGTGCTGTAAAAAGTGGTTTAGAATTATTCTAAACTATTGACAAAGGCATTCCCGCGCTTATATTGAGGGGTGTCGCAATCACCGCAGGGACCCGCAAGGGCGCCTAAAACACCGCAAGGAGGAGAGAAAAGCATGCCTGCACTCAAAGGGACCAAAACCGAACAGAATCTCAAGGACGCGTTTGCCGGTGAATCCCAGGCCAACCGCCGCTACCTGTATTTCGCGCAGAAGGCCGACGTCGAAGGCTACAACGACGTGTCCACCGTGTTCCGCTCCACCGCCGAAGGCGAAACCGGTCATGCCCATGGCCATCTCGAGTACCTCGAGGAGGTCGGCGACCCCGCCACCGGCGAGCCCATCGGCGACACCGCCAGCAACCTGAAGGCATCGGTGGCCGGTGAGACCCACGAATACACCGACATGTATCCGTCCATGGCCAAGTCGGCCCGTGACGAAGGTTTCGATGAGATCGCCGATTGGTTCGAAACCCTCGCCAAGGCGGAAAAATCCCACGCCGGGCGCTTCCAGAAGGCTCTCGATAACCTCGACTGACCGGCGTTGCACGCGGAAGGCGCCGGCGCCCCGACCGGCCCGGCGCCTTTCCCTTGTCCCCAAATACAGAATTCCTCTGGCCAGCCCAATCCAAGGAACGCGAGCAAGCGATGAGCGAAGGCGGACTCGAAGCCCCCACACGGCACCCGATCGACTGGAACGACCCGGAATTTTACGACGAGGAAAAACTGGACGCCGAACTGCGCCGGGTGTTCGACATCTGCCATGGCTGCCGCCGGTGTTTCTCGCTCTGCGATTCCTTCCCGCGCCTGTTCGACCTGATCGACGAGTCGGAAAGCGGAGAACTCGATTCGGTCAAGAGCGACGATTTCAAGCCGGTGGTGGACGCCTGCACGCTGTGTGACATGTGTTTCATGACGAAGTGTCCCTACGTGCCGCCCCACGAATTCAACCTCGATTTCCCCCACCTGATGCTGCGCTACCGCGCGGTCGAGAACAAAAAGGGCAAGGTCGGCCTCATGGACCGCCAGCTCACCGAGACCGACCGCAACGGGCGCCTGGCCGGGTCCATGCCGGGGCTCGCCAACTGGGCTTCGGGCACCGGCAACGGGCTGACCCGCGGCATCCTGCAATCGGTGGCCGATGTCCATGCCGAGGCCGAGCTGCCCAAGTTCCATGGCAAGACCTTCACCGCCCGCGCCGCCGGCGAAAGCCCGGAGGTCAACGCGGATGCCCCGGCCCATGGCCGCAAGGCGATCCTCTATGCCACCTGTTTCGTCAATTACAACAACCCGACCATCGGCGAGGCCGCCCGCAAAATCCTGGCGCTGAACGGCGTCGAAACCGAAGTCGGCTATCCCGGGTGCTGCGGCATGCCGCAGCTTGAGCACGGTGATATCGGCCGAGTGGCGGAGAATGCCAAGCGCACCGCGGCCTATTTCGCGCCGTGGATCGAAAGCGGCCATGACGTGATCGCCCTGACGCCGTCCTGCGCGTTGATGTTGAAGTTCGAATGGCCCCTGATCGTGCCAGAAGACGACCCCGCCTCCAAAGACGTGCGGCGACTGTCGGAGGCGACCCGCGACATCAGCGAATACATCGTCGATATCGCCGCCAAGGAGGGCCTGGCCCCGGGCCTGAAGCCTCTGGAGGGTGGCGTGACGCTGCATCTCGCCTGC
>JAHEKA010000473.1 GCA_024638585.1 Rhodospirillales bacterium | reverse complement strand
GGCTAGCTGAATCTCTTCCAAAATTGCGCGGACCTGCCCGGTCGCCTTTTTGGATTGCTCGGCGAGGGACTTCACTTCGCTGGCGACCACGGCGAATCCTTTCCAAGCAGGACTATTTCGATCTCGACATGTACGAAAAGTCCCTGCTGCACACCTGGTCGCTTTCGGTGGAGGAACAGTTCTACCTCTGCGTTCCCCTGCTCCTGCTGGGATTGGTCCTTGCCGCCCGGCGGCTGAACCTGGCGCCGGGCCGGGTCCTCGCCGCAGCGGCGATCGTGATATTCGGCGCCAGCCTCGCAGGGTGCATCTTGCTGACGTCGGCCGATGGCAAGAATGTCGGTTTCTACGTCGCATTGTGGCGGGCCTGGGAGTTCGTCGCCGGCGGCGCCATCGGGTTCTTTGCCGTCCCCTTCGCGCGCGGCGCCGTCCGTCGTCCCTGGGCCGAGGCGCTGGGGATCCTCGGCTGCCTGGTGATCGCCGCCGCCGTGGGCCTCGGCCTTGATGGCGGCTTCTATCCCGGAACCGCGGTGCTGCTGCCGGTGATCGGGACCGTGATGCTGATCGCGGCGGGGCTGGCCGCGCCCGATACCGCCGCCGTGCGGGCGCTTTCCTGGCGGCCCATGGTCGGCATCGGCCTGGTGTCCTACGGCTGGTATTTGTGGCATTGGCCGCTCCTGTCGCTCGCCCGGATCGCTGATTTCGGCCGCGAAGACCAACTCCGCGACCTGGTCCTTGCCGGCACCTCATTGGGGCTCGCGATCCTCACATATGTCTTGGTGGAACGCCGGGTGCTGGCCTGGCGGAGATCGCGGGCGGACCTCCGCGCGCTCAGCCCCCGGATCGTCGGCGGGGGCGTGGCGTTTTCCCTCGCCGTCTTCGCCCTGATGGCCGCGGTGGCCGGGCCGGCGCACTATTCGGGAAAGGCAAGCGCTGCGATCGCCGGTACGCCCGACCTCGCGGGAAGCAGCGTCTTTGCCTGCGAGGGTGCGGCCTGTCCCGCCGGGGTCGGGACACTTGGGTTCCTCGGCGGCGATTCCCACGCCGATACGATCCGCCGGGCGGTCAGACGCGGTGCGGCAAGGATCGGCGTCGGCGTGATCTCCCCGTTCAAACCGACCTGTCCCGATCCGGGGGAACCTGGGGCGCCTGATGTTTTGGACCCCTCCTGTCCCAAAATCCGCGGTGCGCTCGCCGACATTCTGAAGGCCGAGGGGCGCGGGGCATCGTTCTTCGTGGTGTTCCGGCGCTGGAATCCGAAGCTGGTGGCTTACGAGGCGCGCCATGGCCCGGGGGCCTACGCGCGGAAGCTCGCGCGCGAATTTGCCGCCTATGGGGCGGACGGTGCGCGGCGTCTCCTGCTGATCGGTCCGGTGCCCGAGTTCGATTACAAGGCGGTCGAATGCGTGCTGCGGGCGAAACGCTATCGGGCGGACCCCGACTTCTGTGCCCTGCCCCGGGCCCGGATCGAGGCGGAGCGCAAGAAAACCATGGCGGTGCTGGCCCGCATCGCCGAGGGCGCGCCCCATATCCGGCTGGTCGATCCGATCGACCTGTTCTGTGATGCCACGACCTGCCGTCCCTATGTGGGGGAAACGCTCCTTTACAAGGACACCGATCACCTCAGCAAATTCGGCGCCAGGTGGTTCCTCGCCAAACTGGAACGCGATTTCCTGTGGGCCTTCACCGGCAGGACGGCGCCTTTCGGCAAGACGCTGCAAAAAGCCTCAAGCTCTTCTTCTCCGGCGCGGCACTCCGGCTCAGGCCCGCGTTAGGGGCGCACGGGATCTCGCCAGGATTGAAGGTCGAGGAAATACCCTCTGCATGACCGGCGCCCAGTCGTTGAGGGGCTCCTGGCGGATCAGCCGAACGCTGGGATACCAAGGGCTGTCCTCGCGATCCATCAGCCAGCGCCATTCCCCCCCGATGGGCTGTGTTCACCTTACGATTCCCAAGCGGCAATTCGGGGAATGGCTTTTTCCCGGGCGTGACGCATTCTAGCCTGCGGTCCTCAGCGCCGCTGCGGATCGGGACGGGAAGTCTTGCAAGAGCTCTTGGGACAACGACCCGAAAAGAAAGGCCCCAAGGGTCTGTCCTCCTGCCTGCGCAATCGGTTCCCTGGGGTTCGCCCTATTGATTCGACGAATCGGCCATCGGCGGTGTTCCACCGCCAACCCAACGCGCACATGTGTGGCTGTTCACATTCTCTGTGGTATGAATCGCTCGCTGAAGCGTTCGGCGGAGAGGTGGCAGAGTGGTCGAATGCGGCGGTCTTGAAAACCGTTGAGCCGAAAGGTTCCGGGGGTTCGAATCCCTCCCTCTCCGCCATTTCCCTGTCCAGCCCTGTTCGATAATGTCCATGTAAGGCGCCAGTTTATGCGGCTTTCTTCTTATCCGCTGTTCGTATTTGTCCGTTGCGGTCCATCCAAATCCGGCTTAAAATGGTACTCTATTTGGCGCCTGTATTCACACTAATAATGCGTAGTTAAGCCTGATCTTGCACGCCCTTCAAGGAGGGAGACGCTATGGCCGATAAATGGACTGACCGGACTCTCCGCGCCATTACCAAACCCGGCATGCACCGCGACCCCGAATCAAGGAATAAGCTTGAGAAGGGCGCTTTGTATCTGGGCGTCAAGGAAGGTGGGGCGAAGTCCTGGTACTTCCGTTTTCAGCTTAATGGCCGTCGCCGCAAGATGGGCCTGGGGCGCTCCCTTCCGTTGGGCTTTCCCTTGCCAGGGACAGGGCCAAGGTTGCGGCGGCAAGGGTCTATGAGGGGGTCGATCCCATAGAGTCACGGCGGTCCAAGCTGGCAATGGCTAGGATGGACGCCGTGAAGGCCGTTACCTTCAAGGATGTGGCCGAGGACTTCATTCGAAGCAAGCAGCAGTCCTGGAAGAACGGGAAACACGCCAAGCAGTGGGA
>JAHEKA010000472.1 GCA_024638585.1 Rhodospirillales bacterium | reverse complement strand
GTTTAGAGGGAAACGCTCACGGCCGGAATCGCCCCGTTGGGACGGAAATTGACAAGGAGTACGGGAGGCTCCAGGAATGTTTGAAGCGATCGTTGGCGGTCTGACGATGCTGCTGACGCCGCAGGCCATGCTGTTCATGCTTATCGGCGTGATCTACGGGCTGATGGTGGGCATCCTGCCGGGCCTCGGCGGGATCGTCGCGATGGCGCTGCTGCTGCCGTTCGCCTATGGCTACGAAACGGCAGCGATGCTCGCGCTCCTGCTCGGTGCGCATATCGCCACGATCTGGGGAAGCTCGGTCACCGGAATCCTGTTCAAGGTCCCCGGCGCGGCCAAGAGCCTTGCCCTTATCTTCGACGGCTATCCCCTGACGCAGCAGGGCCACGCGAGCCGCGCCCTCGGGGCGTCGGCCACCGCCGCGTTGATGGGCGGCATCCTCGGCGCGATATTCCTCGCCGTCAGCATCCCCATTGTGCGCCCGATCATGCTGGCCCTGGGGCCGAGCGAGTATCTCATGATGGCGCTTTGGGGGTTGACCATCATCGCCACCTTCAGCGAGGGCTCGCTTCTCAAGGGCCTGGTCGCGGCATGCATCGGCGTACTCATCGCCTTCATCGGCATGGACCCGGTGACCGCCACCCCGCGTTTCACCTTCGGCAGCATCTTCCTGCTCGACGGAATTTCCTTCCCGGTCGCCATGATCGGCCTGTTCGCGGTTGCCGAAATGATGAAGCTCTATGTCAAGGGGGGCTCAATTCTCGACCGGGACGTGACGGAGCAGCGCAGCACGGTTCTCGACGGCGTCAAGGACGCCTTCCGGCACTGGTGGCTGGTGGCGCGCTCGAGCCTGTTGGGGGTGTGGATCGGGGTTCTCCCGGGGATCGGCGCCAGCGTTGGGGGGATCGCCGCCTACGCCCAGGCGGTGCAGACCTCCAAGACCCCGGAACGTTTCGGCAAAGGCGCGATCGAGGGCGTTATCGCGCCGGATGCCACGGTGGGCGCCAACGAAGGCGGCGGCCTCATGCCGACCCTCGCCTTCGGGATCCCGGGCGGCGAAAGCATGGCCATCCTGCTCATCGCCTTCGTCAGCATGGGCGTCACCCCCGGGCCGCAGATGCTGACCAACAATCTCGACTTGGTGTTCAGCATGATGTGGATCATCGTCATCGCCAACGCGCTGACGACGCTGATTGGGCTCGCCGCGTCGCCTTATCTCGCGCGCCTGCCGGCGATGAACGCCAATATCATGGTCCCGCTCGTTCTGTCGGTCTGTTTCATCGGCGCGTTCGCGACCCGCGGCTATGTCGAGGACGTGGTGGTTGCGGCCATCTTCGGCGGTATCGGCTACATCATGGAGAAATACAACTATTCGCGGGCCAACCTGGTGATCGGCATGGTCCTGGCCGAGATGATCGAACGCAATCTGCATATTTCGCTCACGCTTTATGGCGATTCGTTCATCTTCACGCGACCGCTTACCCTGATGATGTTCATCTTTATCATCGTGACCACGGCGCTGCCGTTCTACCGCAACTGGCGGCGGAACCAGATCGCGGCGCCAACGGCCGGAGACGGCCAATGAGCAGGCGGACGCAGGAGAATCTTCTCGCCCTTGTGCTCCTGTGTTTCTTCATCGGGGTGCTGGTGCTGAGCCTCGAATACGGGCCGAGAGCCCGACTCGTTCCGATACCGATCTCCGTGCTCGCCCTGCTCCTGCTTGCCGCGCAAATCGTCTGGCAGAACCTGCGCCCGGCGGACGAGCTGCATGTGGACATGCTCGAATTCCTTACCAGACGCGGCATCAAGCCGGGCGAGAGCGAGGACGCCGAGGCGGAACCTGCCGCAGAAACTATCGCCGGCGCGCCGCCCGCGGCGGACGGCCCCGGTGGTTTTGGCCGCGAGGCCTTCGCGTTCACGAAAATCCTGGCCTTTGTGGGGCTTTTTTTGGCGCTTGGCCCATTCCCGGCGGCTTTTCTGTTCACATTCGCGTACTTCTCCCTGAGCCGCCATTACCACTGGGCACGGGCGCTGGTTTATACGACGATCTTCACAGCAGTCGTTTACGGCCTGTTTGTTGAGGTTCTCGATATTCAACTCTACCATGGTCTCCTGGAGCCATTGATGAACAGATTTTGAATCGCCATTCTGGGAAATCCTGTTCCTTGGCGGATAATGCGCCGAGAAAATAAACGTTCGATGCAAAACAGTGGAGGAAGACGTTATGAAGACAACATGGAAGACCGCATTGGCCGCCGCGCTGGTGCTTGCCTCGTCGTCCGTGCTCATGCCATCCGGCAGCCAGGCGTCGTCGGACATCTATGACGGCAAGGTCATCACCCTGATCGTGCCGAACAGCCCGGGCGGGCGCATGACGCGCTATGCCCGCCTGTATGCGCCCTACATCGCCAAATACTCCGGCGCCAAGGAAGTCAGGATCGTCAACAAGAAGGGCGGCGGCGGTGTCAAGGGCACCAACTATCTGTGGGTGCAGAAGCCCGACGGCATGACCATTGCCTTTACCAGTGTTCCCACGCTGATCCTGGCGCAGCTTTCCGGTAGCGAGGCGGTCCAGTTCGACGCGACCAAGTTTGTCTACCTGGGCCGCGCCGCGACCGAACCCCGCGTGATGGTGGTCGGCGGCACCAATGCGATCAAATCCATCCAGGACGTACAGAAGCTGGACCGCCCGTTCATCAACCCGTCGCAGGGCACGGACGAGGATTTCTATACCCTGGCCGTACTCGCCGACGCGCTCGACTTCAAGCTCAAGATCGTCACCGGGTACGAAGGGCAGGCGGACACCGGCGTTGCCATCATCAAGGGCGACGGCGACGGCCTGCTGACCTCCTGGGCGTATACGATCCCCTTGATCGCGAATGGCGACATGCGCCCCATCCTGACCATCTGGCACGAGCGCCATCCGGAT
>JAHEKA010000471.1 GCA_024638585.1 Rhodospirillales bacterium | reverse complement strand
GGCCGCTCGGCGGCCTCGCCCTGCTCGACATCGGCACCGGCGGCGGCCTGGTGGCGGAGCCCATGGCGCGGCTCGGGGCCGAGGTCACCGGCATCGACCCCGCGGAAAAGAACATCGCCGCAGCCCGGGGCCATGCGGAGACCATGGGTCTCGCCATCACCTATCGGGATTGCCCGGCGGAGACGCTCGCCGCCGAAGGGGCCGAATTCGACATCGTCCTGGCCCTGGAAGTGGTGGAGCATGTCGCCGACCTCGCCTCTTTCCTTGAAGCGGCGGCGGCCCTCGTCAAGCCGGACGGTCTGTTGATCGCTTCCACCCTCAACCGGACGGCCCGGGCCTATGCCTTTGCCATCGTCGGCGCGGAATACGTGATGCGCTGGCTGCCGCGCGGCACCCATGATTGGGCGAAGTTCCTGACCCCCGGCGAGCTCAGCGCGGCCCTGGCCGCGGCGGGGCTCCAACCCGACACCCCCCGTGGCCTTTCGTTCAATCCCCTGACCGCGACCTGGCGGGTCAGCAATGATACCGGCGTGAACTACGCCGTCTCCGCCCGCCCGGCATAAGGCTGTCCCCGACCGGCCCCCATTGCCGGCGGTAACCCCGCTCGCCACGGCAATCGCCTCTGGCCGCCGCAGTCGCGTATAATCGATGAGAAGAGTGTCGGCGCTGGGCCGTCTTAGGAGGCACCTCATGAGCCAGATCGTTTTCGGTATCGGGACCCCGCACGCGCCGCAGCTGCGCCTGCCGTTCGAGGGATGGTTGGCGCTTAAGCAGAAGGACGAAACCGACACGCGCATCGATTTCGAAGGCTTGCGCAAAGCCGCCAGGCCCGGCATCGAGGACGAGATCACCGAGACCCGCATGCGCGGGCGCTACCAGGACTGCCAGGACAACCTCCACGCCCTCGGCGCGCGCCTGGCCGCCGCCGAACCAGACGCCATCGTGATCCTGGGCGACGATCAGCGCGAGCAGTTCCAAAGCGATAACATGCCGATGTTCTGCGTCTACCATGGTGCCCAGGTCGAAATGGTGACCAAGGGCCGGGAAGAGGGGCGCGAAAACACCGGCTCCCGGTCCTGGAGCGCCCCGCGTCTCCGGGAATTGCAGAGGGCGGCCGACGAAGCCCTTGTCGGCCCCAGGCAGCGCCCGGCCGAGGCGAGCTTGGGGACGCATCTGATCTCTGCCTTGCGGGATGCGGATTTCGACGTCTCCGCGTCCGACCGTCTGCGCCCCGAAGCCGGGCTCGGCCACGCCTTCGCCTTCCTCTACCAGCACCTGTTGCCCGGCACCGAAATCCCCATCGTGCCGGTGATGGTCAACACCCTGTACCCGCCCAACCAGCCGACGCCGTCGCGCTGCTATGCCCTGGGCCAGGCGCTCAGCCGCGCCATTGACTCCTGGCCCGGGGACAAGCGTGTTGCCGTCATCGCCTCGGGCGGGCTGAGCCACACCATCATCGACGAGGAACTCGACCGCCACACCCTGGCCGCGATCCTCGACAAGGATGATGCGGCACTGAAGGCGCTGCCGCGCGCGAAACTCCGGCTCGGCACCTCGGAGATCCTCAACTGGGTGGCCGCGGCGGGGGCGCTCGAATCCATGACACCCGACCAGATCGGCGACTATATTCCCGCCTACCGCACGGCGGCGGGCACCGGATGCGGCATGGGTTTCGTCACCTGGGCCCCCTGAACACGGAGCAATTCCTTGGACAAGATCAATTTCCCTTACCGGTCTTCAAGCCATCTCGCGCTGATGCATGTCGTCAACGAATGCGGGGCGTGGGAACGCCAGGACCTCGACGTCGATTTCACCCGCAAGATCGGCCGTGACGACGCCCACGTGCTGGTGCCCAGGGGCGAGGTGGAGTTCGTCTCCGGCAACCACGTGTCGACCTACGCGGCACGGGCGCGCGGCGATACCTGGGAATATCTCGGCCAGTCGGTTTCGTCGAACAATCTCAAGCTGGTGACCCGCGCCGACACCGGGATCGAGACCCTTGAAGACTGCCGGTTCCGCAGGTTCGGCCAGAGGGGGCGGCACAGCGGCCTGAATACACTGCTCTACCTCAAGCACAGCGACCTCGACCCCGACCGCGACCAGGTCGAACTGGTGCGCGAGGTGCGCATCGACCTGCCCGACGGCACCAAGGAGGTCAAGGGCAAGAGCCTGTTTCAGATGCTGGTGGACGGTGACGTGGATGCCTGCTTCCTGCGCGAGCCGCGCGCCGAATTCGCCGAGCGCGCCCAGCTCAAGGTGATCGACATCCCGCCCCAGCCGATGATCTTCTTCATGACCATCTCATCGAGCAAGAAACTGGTGGACGAGCGCCCGGACATCATCGACCGCACCCTGCGCGCGGTCCTGGAAGGCGTCGCCTATTTCAAGATCAACCGGGAAGAGACCATCAAGATCCTGATGGACAAGCACGACGCCGAGGGCAAGCTCGACCGCGAGATGGCCGAGATCCTCTACGACGACATCGCCCCGGTGTTGGAGCCCAAGCTCTACCCCAGCCTCAAGGCCATCGGCAACGTCTACGAAGAGGCCCTGATCCAGGATGCCGCCAATGGGGATGCCGCGAAGATCCATCCCATGGCGCTGTGGAACTTCCACTTCCTGCGCACCATCGACGATTCCGGCTTCATCGACAATCTCTACAAGGACCATCCGGAGCACCTCGCCGGCCACGGCGGGTGAAGCGCGACACGCCCGCCGGATTGCGCGGTCAGTACCAGAAGCCCGCGCCGATGCCGATCACCTGCTGCAACAGGGGTTCCGGCCAGACGATATGGATAATGGTATCGAACAGGCCGATCAGGATGGCCTCGCCGGCGATGCCCAGGCCCAGCGCCAGGCGCCAGCTGGCCCCGTAGGTGCGCGCATAGGCCAGGGGAAAGGCGAAAAATGCGACCTGAAAACCCAA
>JAHEKA010000470.1 GCA_024638585.1 Rhodospirillales bacterium | reverse complement strand
CGCCTCCAGCCGGTCGCGGGCGCGGATGAACTGGTCGATGTTGAGCAGCCAAGCGTGATGGATCGAGCCGCCCGATGCGGGGTAGGGCGCAACCTCGGGCACCTCCACCAGCAGCACCCGCTGGCGGGTGTTCATGGCGAGCAGCGAGGTCGGCCGGTTCTCCGCCACCAGATTGCGTCCCAGCACGTCGAGGCCGATCACGTCGCGGTAGAACGCTTCGGATTTGTCGAGGTCCGAGACCTCGATGGTCAGGTGGCTGAATGCGCCGTTGAGCGCCATTTCACGATCCCCTCCGGGCCGGGCGGCGTTCCCGCCCCGGCCCGGTCTCTCCATTGATCACTTGCACGAAACCGTCTTGGCTTCGCGTGCCTTCTCCGGGGCGGTGATCTCGCACGTCATGCCTTTCTTCAGATTGCCCCGGTCCTCGATTTGGCCATTGAGGTAGACCTTGGTCCGCCGACCCGAGATGTTCATGCGCTGGTCCTTGCCCTTGTGGCTGAAATAGATGCGCCGGCCGCCCCGCTTGATGTCCTTCAAGGTAATGGTGAATTTGACCATTTTCTTCGGCCCCGTGTCGCCGGTGGCCTTGGCCCAAATCGGCGTCCAGGCGGCATACATGGCTTTGGTTGGTGCCCCTTCCAATTGCGGGGAGCGGAAGGCGATTTCCTTGCCCAGAACCTGATCGGGGAACACCAGGAACTCCTTGGTTTGCAGCTCCGGGTGCACCGGCGGAGCGTTGTTGGCGGCAAACTGCGCGATCTGGCCTTCCTTGGACAGGAACCAGTTGGTGAACAGCTTGGCGGTGTGGGTGTGCGGGCTGCCTTTCAGAATGCCCAATTCCGAAACTGCCAGGGGCACCGGCTCCGGGCAATGCCAGGCGATGGGCGCGCCCTTTCTCACATATTGGCTGGTGCGGTAGGCGGCGGCGGGAATCGCGGCATGAAACTCACCGGCGATGGCGAGAGAGATCAGCGCGTTGGTGCCTTCCTTGCGGAATTGCGGTTTGACCTCGGCAACGAAGCGCCTCATGTAGTCGGTGGTCCATTTCGGGCCTTTCTTGCCCCACAGCATCACCAGCCAGAGCTGCGGCCGGTTGCCCAGGCCGATCTTGTTTCCGTGCCAGCGCTTGTTGGTGAGCAGATCCTCCCAGCGCTTGGGCAGGTCGGCTTTTTTCACGAGGCTGGTGTTGTAAGCCATGCACCAGTAACGCAACCGCTGGCCGAGCCACCTCCCTCCGGGATCCCTGTGGTTCTTGTTCAGGCGCTTGAAATTAGGGATATCGCTCAGGTCGGCAAGGGCATCGGCTTCCTTGTAGAGGTAATAGCCGCCCCCGAATCCGGTCAGGATGTCGGTCAGGTGCCGGCCTTCCTTATAGGCGATCAGTGTTTTCACGACGCGTGCGTTGTAGCTGGAGCGCGCATAGCGGATATTGACGAAGGGATAGCGGGTCCGAAAGGCGCCGGTCATCTTCACGAACTGTTTCTGGTCCCAGGACGACAGGATGATCAGGTCCTTTTCCTTCTTGGCCTTGTCGATCCAGCCGGCGGGGACCTTCAGTTCCTCATCCAACCCCTTGAGGATCGAGGCATCGAGCTTGAGCTCCTTGAGAATATCCTGGGTTGCCTTGGGCAGGTCGGCGCTGGCCGCCGGGCCGGCGATGGCGCAAATGCCCAGGGCGAACGCGATAGCGAAAGGTGTGTTCCGGTTCATGATCGTCTCCCATGTGTGGGACCGCCGCTCTTGAAGGATCTGGCGTTTCGGTCCTATCCGTCGTTCTAGGGCCATGGCGGCCGAGGGTTATCCTCCCGCCACGGCCAAGTCGTGGGGCCGCTTGCCCATCCGGCGCCCGCCGTCGGGGGTCACCACGACGGTGTCGCCCCAGGTGCAGATGTGCGATCCGTTGGGCGTTTCGGCGGCGGGCTTGTATGTGAACACCATGTTTTCCTCGAGCCGCACGGCGAGCTGCTCCGGCTCGCGCGCGTGGTTGGTGATGATGGGGCCGTCGTCGCCGGCGCCGCGACCGTGCATGGTAAGCTTGGTCTTGGCGCCCGCCGCGGGGCCGTTTGTCGGGATCGCCTTTTTGCCGGCTGCGGCGGCGAACTCAGACAATTCCTTGACGCTGATCCCCGGGCGCAGTTGTTCGCGGGTCAGTTCGAACACCTCGCGCTGGACCTTGATCAGTTCGGCATGCACCGGATCGACCTCTTCGATGAACACCGGTTGCACCGCCTGGGAGCGGTAACCCATCCAGTTGGCCTCGAGCTCGTTGATGATCAGGTCGCCGCGTTCCAGCACCCGATGGGACGGACGGGTCAGCGTCCGCACCGGGTTGTTGCCCGACACCCAGTTGCAATGGACGGGAATTTCCGAGCCGTTCTTCATCATGCCGTATTGGGCCGCGGCCCAGACCTCCCAATCCAGCACCCCCGGCTTGGCGGCGGCGATCTTGGCCTCGATGCCCATTTCGATGATGTCCATGGATTTCTGAAGCGCCGCGACTTCTTCCTCGCTTTTGACGTAGCGTGCCTTGGCCATCAGCAAGGTGGCATCGACCAGTTCCGCATCGGGGAAGGCTTCGCGGATCTGCTTCCAGAAGCCGTAGCCCACGGTGCCTTCCGGCGTGCGGGTGCCGGATTCGTCGCCCAGCCCGGCGATACCGATGCGGCCCTTGTCGAGGCCGAGCTCCTTCAAGCGCTCGACCGCGACCCGTCCGTAATTGCGCCGCGCCTCCCGGACGTCGGTAGTCCATTCCTGCACGGTCGGCCAGCGCGGGGCCGCCGACGTGGCGATGGCGGTCACGTCTCCTTCAAGCGGGAAGACCACGGCGATGTCGGCATCGCCGCCGCCGCCGACATGGCTGAGGTATCGGGAATTGGCCTGGAAGTCGGTGGAGTGGCCGGTGTTGTTGGGAGAGACGATGACGTCGAGCCCCG
>JAHEKA010000469.1 GCA_024638585.1 Rhodospirillales bacterium | reverse complement strand
GTGAACTGCACGAAGATATCTCCAAGCGCCGGTTCGAGCGCAGCCTCGCGGTTCTGTTGGCGAACCTGGTCGCCGCGATGCGGCGCGACTGGGACCCCTGGATCGCGATCTCGCGCAACAAGATCGACTACCAGCGTCGCTACACCAGCCCATTGATCAATTTCAACGCGCTTCGGGCCGCCATGGATGCCTTGCGGGACCTCGGATACATCGAGTTCCGCCGCGGCTTCCGCCCGCCGCCAGGAAACACCGGTTTCCGCACCCGGATGAAGCCGTCCGACCGTTTTGTCCGCCTGGTGCGAAATTTGGGGGCCGCGGACGTGCGTATTTTCTCGGTGATCGAGGAACGCGAGACGGTCGTCGTGAAGGATGCGCACGGACGCTTCCTCGATTACGACGATAGCCCCCGCACATTCGGCATGCGCGCTGCGATCGAGGCCTATAACCGCCAACTGTCCCAGTCAAAGATCGTGCTGCCCGCAGACATTCCGTCCGAGGCCATCGACTTTTCCCAGAACCG
The DNA here is from genome assembly GCA_024638585.1 of Rhodospirillales bacterium. Lineage (GTDB taxonomy): Bacteria > Pseudomonadota > Alphaproteobacteria > SMXQ01 > SMXQ01 > SMXQ01. The sequence goes on along the minus strand of JAHEKA010000469.1, from coordinate 2,418 downwards.
GGTCTACCGGGTCTTCTCAAGCCGCAATCTGGAAGAAGGCGGCGGTTTCTACGGGCCATGGTGGGCGTCCTGTTCGCCGGAATTCCGACCGTTCATCGAGATCGACGATCAACCCGTCATCGAGCTGACCTTCGAGGCCCAGGTTGTCCAGCAGGTTTACGCCCGCCAGGGGTTCACCTGTTTCGAGGCGTTGGGTGACGAGGATCCCTACCTGATTCCGGGTTTCGAGAGCTTTCCCCGTGCCTTCGGCAAGGTCGGGTTCCAGATTCTGCTCAACTGCTTTTCCGAGGCCCATGCGCTGGTCGCGCTCATGCGCAGCGAAGTGAATACGCTGCTCGACGACACCCAGATCGACTATCAGCCCAACGACCTGCTGACCGCGGTCACGGAAAAGCACGAAGAGGTCGAGGAGCAGTTCCTCAACAATATCGGGCCCAAGCTGCAATACGAGGCCGCCTGCCTCGCCGAGAACGTGATCCGCAACGGGCTCGACCGCGGCATCAGCGTTCTGTTGGCCCAGGACGGTTTCATCGTCGCCCGGGAGCACGAATATTGGCTTCGCGCGGCCATGTCCACCGCCTGGTCGGAAACCTATCCGGATTGCTCGGGCGTCCCCACCATCCGGGGCCACGCGGCCGGTTCGTCGCTCGATAGCGGATTGTCGATCCGCTCCGCCTGAACCGGTGCGCCAGCGCGCCGCCCCCGCCTTTCCATTTTGATATTCCGTCGCCACATAGAGACGGCGTTTCGCCTTGTCAGCGCTTCGCCGTGCCCCTTAGAATTTCGGCAAAATAATAGAATCCCTAGGCGAGAGGCGTCCGGAATCGATAACGCTGGGAGAACATGATGGATGGGAAGCAAATAATATTGACCGCGATGGCCGCAGCGTTCGGCGCTGGCTTGGCGGCCGCACCGGCACAGGCCGACGCGACAGCCGATTTTTTCAAGACCAAGCGGTTGAAACTGCTGATCAGCTCCAGCCCCGGAGGGGGCTACGACACCTATGCCAGACTGGTGGCGCGCCACATCGTCAAACATATTCCGGGCAAACCGTCCCTGATTCCCTCCAACATGCCTGGGGCAGGCGGCGTGCGCATGGCCAATTTCATGTACCACAAGGCGCCGCGTGACGGCTCCCACTTCGGCCACATCCAGCGCGGCGTACCGTTCGAGCCGTTGCTCGGCAACAAGAAAGCCAATTTCGACGCCTTGAAGTTCACCTGGCTCGGCAGCCTGAACGAGAGCATCGCGGTGATGTTCGTGCGCAGCGACGTGCCGATCAATTCGATCGAGGAAGCCAAGACCAAGACCATCGTTCTGGGCGACGGCGGTGGCGACTCCCAGGTGTTCGGCGTCATCACCAACAACGTCATCGGCACCCGGTTCAAGATCATCTCGAGCTACCCCGGCAGTTCCGAGGCGCGCCTTGCCGTCATGCGCGGCGAGTTGCAGGGGATGTCGGCGCTGTCCTACGCGTCGTTGAATACGCAGGCTCCAACCTGGCTGCCGGAAAAGAAGATCAAGATCCTGGTGCAGTTCGGGTTGCGCAAGCATCCCAAGCTCGATCCCAAGATTCCCTTGATCCTGGACCTGGCAAAGAACAAGGACGACCGGGCCGTACTGGAGACCGTCTTCGCCCGCCAGAAGATGGCGCGTCCCTTCTTCGCGCCGCCGGAGGTGCCCGGCGACCGGGCCAAGGCCCTGCGCACGGCGCTGATGGCGACCACCAGGGACAAGAAGTTCCTGGAGCACATCAAGAAACGCCGGCTCGAGATCAATGCGATCCCCCATACCGAGGTCGAGGCGATCATCAAGCGGATCTACGGGCTGCCTAAGCCTCTCTTGGAACGCACCCGCGCGGAACTCAAGGAGCGGCCCTTCGTTTCCCGGGTCAAGCTGCTCAAGGTCAAGACCGCGGATTGGAAGCTGCAGAAGAAGGGCAAGCGGTCCTACATCGTCTTCAAGGACAAGAAGGGTGAAGAGCTGAAGCTCCGCATCCACGGCCGGCGCACCAGAGGCAAGATCGCGGGCCAGAAGGTGCGCGGTGCCAAGGCCGTGCTCAAAGTGCTCAAGCCGGGCATGAACTGCGAAATCCGCTATGTCGGTAAGGGCGGCAACGCGGTCGGGCTCAACTGCGGCTGATCGCTCATTGGTACAGCTCGCCCGATTGGTCGGGCCGTACAGAGAAGAAGACGCCGTCTCTCAGAAAGGGACGGCGTTTTCTGTCGGCTAGGCAGCCGCGTCCGCCCGACGGGCGCCGGAAAATACTGATGGTGCGGCGCCCGAAGGTCGGGTGCGGGCTCAGGACGCGAGGGCCGATTCGTCGATATATTCGGCCATGTCGGGCGCAACGCCGGACTTCGCCATCTCTTCCAGCCACTTCTTGTGGATGCGCGGGTCCTGGTCCTCGTATTCCAC
>JAHEKA010000468.1 GCA_024638585.1 Rhodospirillales bacterium | reverse complement strand
GAACATCGTCAGCTGGACCGCGCCGAACAGAATCAGCGCGCCCGTGCCGGCGCTCAGAAACAGGTAGGCGAAGGAGAAAAAGACCATGTAGGTAAACAGCATCGCCGGGGCCTGCCACCCCTCAAGACCGGGTTTCTTGGGTCCACGACGCAATGAAACGAGGAAAACCAGCGTTAGAGCGCCCGACAGAACCCTGACAGAGGTGAAGCTCGCCGGGTCGATGAGATCTCCGCCCAGTGCCTGACGGCACAGCAGGGAATTTGCAGCGAACGCCACCATGGCAACGGCCGTCAGCAAGAACGTCCGCACCGGTCACACCGTCTGTCGGCTGTGCGTCGCTTCCATGTTCGCTCCCCCCTCGTTCTTTCAACCGTCACCCTAAGCATGCTACGGCGCGGCTGGACCAAAGCGGCGGCAATGGGCCACAGAGAAAATCAATCCGTTCCCAACTGACGGGAAATCATTGCCCAAACCCGGCGGGGGGACAATCAGGGTCTGGTGGCCACGGTCTTTGGGACGGCGGGTCTCGGCGGCCATCCGGGATTTGTGGTGAATCAAGTGAGGTAACGCGCACCGATGCGGTAGCCCGGGGTCCGCCCGTCCTTGTGCCAGGTCGCGTGCAGGGCGGCGCGGTTGTCGAGCACGGCGATCTCGCCGGTTCCGGCGGGCGCCGACCAGGGCTGTTCCAGGATGACATTGCCGAACAGCGGGGCGAGATCCTGGCCCGCGAACAGATCGTAGCTCGGCTTGACACCGGGCGCCGGGCTCTCGCCAGTCCGCAGTGTTTCCAACCAGGCCACGATATTGGCGATGAACAAGGTGGACGAGGCACGCGGCCCGCGCTGCTCCGCATCGAGGGGGTCCCTGGTGAAGCATGAGTACCGATTGGGCATGGTCGGACCCCGGTCCACATGGAAACGCAGCGGCGGGAAGATGTTGCGGTGGAACCTCCCGCGCACCGTGTGATCGACCACGGCGTTTTTCAGGATGACCGGACCGAACCGGCCGACCAGGGCGCGGAGTCCGTCATCCAGGCGCATCGCCGTGTCATGAACCGCGATCTCGACCGGGCTTTCGAAGGCGACCAGGAGACCGAACTGGGCCAGATCGAACGGGATCTGCGCCCGCGCGCAAGCCCCCGGCAATCCGTTTCCGATTTGCGCGGCGTAATAGCGGGCGATCTTCTCACCATAGTCCGGAACGGCGATCCCCGCTTGATGGGAGATTCCCGCCAGATCGCCCCGAATCTCGCCCCGGGGATTGGTGGCGAGCGCATCGAATTCCCTAGGATCGAGGCCATGGGCGGTGGAGGCCCGCTCGGCAGCCACGCTCACGGCATCGCCTGCGTGGATGCTTTCAGGTCCCGCGCCTCCCGGGTCATCAGGCCCGGCAGGGCACGAGCGATCGCCGAGAGATCGGCCCTGAGCTCCGTGAGGCCGATACCCTCCCCGATCGGTTGCTTAGGCTCCAGGGCAAAAGCGGTTTCGATGTTGTCGGGATCCGAGAACGTCACCACGACCTGCCATTTCGCCTTCAGGGTCCTATTGGTGGAAAGGCGGGAAAGCCCCGCGCCGAGTAGCCTGACATGGACCAGGGACTCGCAGTAGAACCAGACCGCGGGCAATTTCCACAAACTGCCCTTGGGATCGAGATGCCCCTCGCAAGACCAGCAGGGACGGAACATGCCGAGCCGGCGCATCTCATAAACCAGAGGATCAGCCGCGGGCTCAATGGGATGGGATTGGGGGTCGGAGGACAGGGTCGCGGGTGCATCCGGGCATTCCGGCGCACAGCGGCATTGGCAGGCGGTCGAGCCGCATTGCGGACAGACAATGGCGCAGTGCACCCCACAGACGCGCCCATCGATCCCCCGGGCGTCCACCGCTTTGGCGACCTGGTCGCTGAACTGTCTCAACCGTTCTGACGACGGTTTGGGGCGCTCGATCCGCATGATCCCATCCTCACCTAGACCCACCCATTTTCGGCACGGGGCGTGAAGATTTGGTTTCTTCTCCGAGAAACGCGCGCTTGCGCCCTTCTCAACGCGCCCGTTTGCCCTTAAACCTGGGGACGGATATCTCAGGGAGGCGGAGTGAGCATGACAAATACCTACAAGATCGCGGCAATTCCCGGCGACGGCATCGGCAAGGAGGTCGTGCCCGAAGGCATGCGGGCCCTGGAAGCCGCGGCTTCCAAGTTCGGCTTCGCCCTGGAATGGGCTGAATTCCCCTGGAGCTGCGAGACCTACGCCCAGACGGGCGCCATGATGCCCGACGACGGTCTGGACCAGCTTTCAGCCTTCGACGCCATCTTCCTGGGCGCCGTGGGGTTCCCCGGCGTGCCCGACCATGTCTCGCTCTGGGGCCTTCTGATCCCGATCCGCCGCACCATGGAGCAATACATCAACCTGCGTCCGGTCCGGCTTCTCAAAGGCATCACCTCGCCGCTCGCGGGTCGCGGCCGCGAAGACATTGATTTCGTTGTGGTGCGGGAAAACAACGAGGGCGAATATTCCGAGATCGGCGGCCGTCTCTACGCCGGAACCGAGCGCGAGATGGTCATCCAGGAATCTGTGTTTACCCGGGCCGGCGTCGACCGGGTGCTGCGCTATGCCTTCGAGCTCGCCAGCACACGGCCCGCCAAGCACCTCACCTCGGCCACCAAATCCAACGGCATCATCCACACCATGCCCTATTGGGATGAGCGTTTCCGGGCGGTGGCCGAATCCTATCCCGACATCGCCACCGACCAGTATCACATCGATATCTTGACCGCCCATTTCGTCACCCACCCCGATTGGTTCGACGTGGTGGTGGGGTCCAACCTGTTCGGCGATATCCTCTCCGACCTGGGCCCGGCGGTCGCCGGTTCCATTGGCATCGCGCCGTCCGCCAACATCAACCCGGAAGGCGACCATCCGTCGATGTTCGAACCGGTGC
>JAHEKA010000033.1 GCA_024638585.1 Rhodospirillales bacterium | reverse complement strand
TGTTCGGCCCGAACCATCCTATCGTGGCGAACAGTCTCAGTTATTTGGGCGCGGTCTATGTCAGGAAGGGAAAGTACGATAAGGCCCGGCCTCTGTTCGAGCGCGCCCTTGGAATTTACCGGGAGCGACTGGGCCGGACCCATGTCCGGGTCGCGGCCGCACTCGTCGCGCTGGCTAACCTCGCCCGGCGCCAGGGGCGTTATGCCGAGGCCGAGCCTCAGGTGACCCGCGCCCTGGCTATCCGGCAAGAAGCATTGGGCACCGACCACCCCGCGGTGGGGAAAGCGTTCAATGCGCAAGCGAATCTCTACCGGGCCCAGGGGCGATACGACGAAGCCGGGCCGCGATACGCGAAAGCGATCGCGATCTTGACGAAGGCATTGGGGGCCGAGCATCCCACCGTGGCGCGGACGCTGGTCGGCCGGGCCGACTTGTATCGCCGACAGGGGCGGCTCAGGGAAGCCGAGGCCATGTATCAGCAGGCGCTGGTGATGCTCGGCAATGCATCGGCGCCGCAGGACGTCGGTCTCGCATCGGGCTACAAGGGGTTGGGCGACGTCCTCGCGTTGCAGGGACAATACGGGGATGCCGAAATCCGCTATTTGAAATCGCTTGAGCTGGTCAAAAAAGTCGTCGGTGAGGACCACCCGGCCATCGGCCGCACGCTGATGGCGATGGCGGACCTGTTTACGGCCGAAGGGACCCATGCCAAGGCCGAGCGCTATTACCAGCGCGCCCTGGGCATTCTGCAAGAGACCCTGGGAAGCGATCATCCCGATCTCGCCAAGGGGTTCGACGGCTACGCGCGCCTCCTGAGGGCGGCGGGGCGCGCGCGGGACGCCGCCGCTGCCGCCGCGCGGGCCAAAGCGATCCGCGCGAATGCCGTTGCCGGTGCCAACAACTGATCCCGCCGCCTCCTGTTCATGTCCTATCTTCTGATCACGACCTTTTGTTTCCTGCTTGCCGCGTCTCTGGCCTGGCTCATCGGACGCTTGCGCCGGATGTATCCGGGGGCGTTTGCGGACACCCGGATGGAACGCATCCGTGGAGATTTCTGGCGCTATACGCTGTTCACGGTTCTGTTGCTCCCCCTCGTCTTTGTTCTCGCCTACCAGGCCTTCGGCCTGTTCGCGTCCATCGCCGTATGGTTGGTTTTCCTGATCGGGCGCAAGGTGTTCGAGTTGTGGCGGTGGCGTGTATGGGGCGGGCTTATCGCGAATTTCAGCTGGCTCCTCGGCATGGGGCTTGGGGCGGCGGCTCTGCACCTGAGAGATCCGTTCTATTTGCAAATGGTTCCGGTCCTGGTCGCAGGCGGCGTGGCGGTCCATGAGGCGCTTCGTCCCCTCGCCGGCGGGCGCGACCGGTCGCGGCCTGTCTTAGAAATGGATACAGGAGAAGAGGCTGAGGCCGGGAAAGACGCCGAGGCGGCCCGCACGCCCGCCTTTCGTCCCCTGTTCATGGTCCTCCTCTTCGCTACAGCGGCCCTGTTTTACGAATATCTGCGGCGGGAGGTTTCCCTGGACACGTGGATCTGGGTCTTCGCATTCGTCCGGGTCGAGCTCGTGCTCGCTGCGGTGGGGGGCCTCATGCCCTTTGGCGTCTATGTCGGGTGGAAGAAGGCCAAGGCCTACGATCCGCCGCCCGAGGCGTGACGCGCGCCGCCATACCCTGTTGCATGTGACCACCAGGGGTTTAAGCTTCGCCCAAAGCACGCAGAGAAACCGCGATCGAGGGAGGCCGCCATGGCGACCACGGAAAAGAAGGTCTATCGCAACAACTGGGTCGAAAAGGACCCGAACTACGGCATCGAATTCATCGAAAGTCCGCGCCGGGTGCGGGTCACCTTCGCCGGTAAGACCATCGTCGATACCACCAATGCGCGGCTGATGCGCGAACCCAAACACACGCCGGTCTATTACTTCCCGCGCGAGGACGTGCGCATGGACCTAGCCACTCCGACGGACAACCACAGCCACTGCCCGTGGAAGGGCCATGCGTCCTATTATTCGATCACCGCCGACGGCAAGACGTCGGAAAACGCCATGTGGTCCTATGAGGACCCTTATCCGGAGATCGGCGTGATCAAGGATTACGTTGCCTTCTATTGGGACCGGGTCGACCACTGGCTTGAGGAAGACGAGGAAATTTTCGTCCATGCCCGCGACCCCTTCAAGCGCGTCGATGTGTGCCAGAGCCACCGCGAGGTGCGGGTGATGCTGGCGGGCGAGGAGGTGGCGCGCTCGACCGATGCTCGCTTCCTGTTCGAAACCAACCATCAGGTCCGCTATTACATCCCCGAATCCGACGTCCGCATGGACCTGATGGAGCCGTCCGACACCCGCTCGTCCTGCCCCTACAAGGGGGATGCGGTCTATCTCTCCGCCCGCATCAATGGTGAACTCCTGGACGACATCGCCTGGAGCTACCCCGATCCCATCCCCGAATGTCCCAAGATCAAGGGATTGATCTGCTTCTTCAACGAACGGGTCGACGACATCCTGGTGGACGGGGAACCGGTGCCCAAGGTCGAGACCAAGTGGTCGCGGAAATAGGGGCTTAGCGCCGGGCCCACTCGCGGCCGCGCTCGATCTGTTTGTCGGTCAGGCGGTTGCCGTCGCAACGGCGCCTGCCGCTGAGGCGATCGGTCCGGCACTTTCGATGCAAATCGAGTTCTTATGTTTCCTTGATGCGTGAAAGATGCTCACCGAAAATGATGCGGTTCCCGTCGGGATCGGAGACTTCGAACTCGCGCATCTCCCAGGGCTGGTCTCCAAGCTCATGGGTAATGTCTGCGCCCTTGGCTTCCACCGCTCGGTAATACCCTTGCACGTTATTGACGAAGAAATAGGCGACGGTTGAGTTCGGCACCTTCGCAAGGGTGAGATGCAGTTCGGTGTTGTCCTGCTGGAGTATGGCGTAGCTTAGCGGTTCGTCTGCGCTATCCGCCCATTCAAATCCAACCGTGAATTGCAGCTTCTCGGTGAAATAGGCGGTTGAGCGCTTGATGTCCGTCACCGGGAATACCGGCGCAACCACTTCGAGGGAGAATTCCTTCTTGCCTGACATCTACGCGTCGAGTCCTTTCACGGCTATTTCGCTTACCCGCGCGGCTGGATCTGGTGTTTTTCAAGCTCGCCTGTGATGCGCCCGGTGAAGAAGTACCCCAGCATGCGGAAGTCGGAGACCAGCGACCAGGCCGGGTAGCTGAAGGTCGCGGGCCGGTTGCGTTCGATCACGAAATGAGAAAACCAGGCGAAGCCGTAGGCCGCGGCGACGCCGGCGGCCAGCGCCCACCATGTCGCGGTCACGACGGCGTAGGCGGCGATGGCGAGGAAGGCGAGGGTGCCCACGTAATGCAGGGCACGGGTCGCGGGCCGGGAATGCTCGCCCAGGTAAAACGGCCAGAATTCCGCGTAGGTGGTGATGGGCTTCGCCATGATCGCTTCCGATTGCGTTAAGACAATCCTAGCGCAGCTTTGCCCCTCCCTGAAGCGGGAGGACTTAAGTCACCCGTAAACCGCGCGCGGCAACCACAGGATCAGTTGGGGGAAGATGATGACCAGCGCCAAACCGATCGCCTGGAGGATCAGGAAGGGCACGGCCGACTTGAAGATCATCGCCATGGTGATGTCGGGCGGGGCGACGGACTTGAGATAGAAAAGCGCGTATCCGAAGGGCGGGCTGAGGAACGACATCTGCATGTTGACCATGTAGACCACCCCGAACCAGAGCTGCATGGTCTCCTTGGCTTTCTGGGGGTCGGTGATGCCCTCGGTCGGGCCGGGCAGGCCGAACAGGCCGTCGAACTGCAGTTTCAGCATGATCGGCACGAAGATCGGCACCGCCAGCAAGAGGATCCCGACCCAGTCGAGGAACATGCCGAGCACGATCAGGATGATCATCATGATCAGGAGAATGCCGTAGGGGCCGAGACCGGTGCCGATCAGGGTTTCGGCGACGAATTCGCGCCCGCCGCTCAAACTGTAGAAGCCGACGAAGATCGAGGCGCCGAAGATGATCCACAACACCATGGACGACGCCTTGAGCGTGGTCACGGCCGCCTCCTTGGTGCCCTGCCAGGTCAGGCGGCGATGGATCGCGGCAACCAGAAAGGCGCCGAAGGTGCCGATGCCGGCGGCTTCCACCGGGGTGGCGATGCCGGTGAAAATCACCCCCAGCACCAGCACGATCAGCAGGATCGGCGCCGTAATGCCGCGCAGAAGGCGGAGCTTTTCCCGGAAATCGACCTGCTCCTCCGGCGGCAGTCCCGGACCCATTTCGGGGTTCAGGTAGGAGCGCACCGTCACATAGAGGATGAACAGGCCGGACAACAGCAGGCCGGGGATCACGCAGCCGATGAAGAGATCGCCGACAGACTGTTCGGCCACCACGGCGAACAGGATGGCGAGGATCGAGGGGGGGATCAGGATGCCGAGGGTGCCGCCGGCGAGGATCGAGCCGCAGGCGAGCTTCGGCTCGTAGCGGTGGCGCAGCATGGCCGGCAATGCGATCAGGCCCATGGTCACCTCCGCCGCGCCGATGACGCCGACCATGGCGGCCAGGATGGTCGAGGCGATGATGGTGGCCGAAGCCAGCCCGCCCTTGACGCCGCCGAGCAACCGATAGACCACGTCGAACAGTTCTTCGATGATGCCGGCGCGTTCCAGCATCGCCGCCATGAAGATGAACAGCGGAATGGCCGAAAGCTGGTAATCGGTCATGAACGGGAAGATGCGCGACGGCAGCAGGTTGAGGCTGTTGAGGTCGCCGAACAGGAACAGGAAGATACATCCCAATCCGCCGGTGACGAAGGCGAGCGGCAATCCCGCCATCAGCAGGATCGCCAGCGAGCCGAACATCAGCACCGTCAGCCACAGGATGTCGATTTCCCATCCCATGGTCTCAGGCCTCCGAACCCGCAGGCCCGCGGAGGTACAGGATGTCGCGCACCAGTTTGGCGACGCCCTGCAGCAAGAGCAGGAAGGCCCCCACCGGGATGGCCAGCTTCACCGGCCAGTATTGGATGCCCCATTCGTTCAGGGTGGTCTCACCGACCTCGATGGCATCCATGGCGAAAACGATACCGGTGCCCAGCAGGGCCAGCACGAAGATGAAGAAGAACACCGAGGTGATGATGTCGATGACGGCCTTGGTGCGGAAGCTGCGGCTCTCGTACAGCACATCGACCCGGACATGGGATTCGTTCAAATAGGCATAGCCTCCGGCCAGCAGATACTGCATGCCGAACATCAGGAACATGCCCTCGTGCGCCCAGTTGGTGGGCGCATTGAAGACGTAGCGCGCCAGCACCTCGTAGTAATAGACGAAGACGGCGATGATCGCCCACCAGGCGACATAGGTTCCGGCCCAGTGGTTGATGCGGTCGATCACCTGGGTCAGCGGCGTATGGATGTCCCGGCGCGGGTCCGGTTTGGGGCCGCGTTCCATCACCTGGAATTCGGATGTGGGCCTCTCCGGCTCCGTGGCGAGGCAGCGGCGGCAGAGCCTCGGCAACAGGCAGGCGTCGATCAGAAGCAGCACGAAGATCAGATAACTGAAGAAGCCCGAGAACGAGGCCCATTGGGCGCGCCGTTCCACGGCGCCGGCGAGTTCCGCCTTGACCTTCTTATGGGCGACCTCTGCCTTGGCCAGATTTGCCGCGGCCCCGGGGCGTCCGTCGCGCGCCCGGCGGCTGAAGTGATCGATCTCGAAGGCGGCGATCTTGAGGTCGTTCTGGCCCTTGGAGACGAATTCGCGCTCCATCGCCCCCTCGGTGTTGCCGTGCAGCACCAGGAGGAACAGGGCAATCAGGACGACGGCGAATTTCGGCGCCCGCAGATAGAACCGGTGCAGGCCGACGAAGCCGGATGCGATCAGGAACATATAGGCGGCGGGCAGGGAGACGGACCGGCCGGTCCGCACCTGTTCCGCGCCGCGCACAAGATAGGCGGCGATCAGGGGAAAGAAGACGATGCCGGCCCAGTAGATCCAATGGGGCAGCACGAAAGTGATGTTCGGCAGGGCGACCCAGCCGGGCAGGAGCGCGTGAAGCGCTTGGGCCAAAGGGGCGGTGATTTCTGACATGACGAAATGCCGGGCGAAGACGGGCCGCGGCCCCGGGCATCAGGAAGGGGCGCCCGAAGGCGCCCCTTCGGCTGACCGGTAGGCCGCGCGGCGGGTGCCGCGCCTCAACCCCACTTCAGCTTTTGGCCTTTGATCATGTCCGGCGTGACGTAGCCCAGGCTGCCCGACATCATGTAGTCGAGCTGGATCTTGAAGACCTGCGTCGCATCCTTGTCCTTGTTGGCCCAGGCGTACCAGCGCGGCACGGCGAGCTTGGTAAACTTCTCCACGTCGTCCTGGGTAAGCCGGGTAACGATGGAGCCGGCCTTTTCGAACAGCTTCCAGGCATCCTGATCGGCCTTCTGGATCTTGGCGTGATGCAGATCGGAATAGACATGCACCTCCGATTCGACGAACTGCTTCATCCGATTCGAAAGCTTGTTCCAGTCGTTCATGCTGACCGTCAGGTCCATCAGGTCGACGGGCTGATAGAGCGACATGAAGCCCGGCGGTCCCATTGAGATGTACTTGGTGGCCTTGTGGAAGCCGAGGGAGTAGTTGATCGCCGGTCCCACATAGTCGGCGACGTCGATGGTGCCTTTCTCGAGCGCCGGGAAGATTTCCGATCCCGGCAGGGTCGTCGTCTTGGCGCCGGCTGCCTGGAAGACCTCGGCGACCATGCCGCCTGGCAGCCGCATCTTGCGCCCGCGGAAATCGTCGATGGAACGGATCGGCACCTTCGAATGGATGATATTCGGCCCGTGATGGATCGGCCCGACGTAGTGCATGCCGTGGGCGGCGAACAGCTTGCGGGCGATCTGCAGCCCGCCCAGCGAATAGAAGAACACGTCCCATTCATGGGGGTTGCGCAAACCCAGCGGGTAGGAGCTCAGGAACACGGAAGCCGGGATGCGTTTGGCCCAATAAAGCGTGAACGGGTTCATGGCGTTGAGAACGCCGCGCTTGACCGCATCGAACAGTTGGAAGTCACCGACCACTTCCTTGGCACCGAAGCCCTGGAAGGCGAGTTCGCCGCCGGTCTTCTCCTTGATGCTGGCGCACCAGTCCTTGAAGATGGAAAGGCCGACACCGCCGGGCCAGGACGTCTGAATCTTCCACGTAGTCGTGGTCGCGGCCTCGGCGTTGCCGATGTAGGGGAAGCCTATGCCCTTGGAGGCGGTGGCAATGGCCGCCGCGCCAGTGGCCAGGCCGGCGCCCTTCAGCAGCTTGCGCCTGGTGACTTTCTGATCACGCGTACCCTTACCGGTTTCGGATTTGGACTCTGCCATTTGTCCTCTCCCTGTTGACGTGAATTCTGTCCCTGTACCCTCCGACCCGATTTTTCTTATCCGGAGGATTTCGTTTTTTGTGCCGTATGAACGGCTGAAGTCCCGACACTAGCGCGCGGCGTTTGCTCCGCACAAGGCGAAAGCCCGGGGCGGTGAACCGGCGGTTCGGGCGCCCGGCCGCTATTGCAGATGTTGGCCCACGTCCATGCGGACCGATTCCCCGGTCATGCAGGTTGCGCCTTCGATCAGCCACAGCACCGTCGCCGCGACGTCCGGCGGCCAGATCGCCTTCTTGAGGAGGTATTCGTCCTCGGCCTTGCGCACCCGATCCTGGTATTCCTCTTCCGTCAAGATGGACCGCGTCCAGTTGCCGAGCAGCCCGCCCGGGCAGATGGTGTTGAGCCGGACCTCCGGTGCCAGCACACGGGCGAGGGAGATGGTCATGTTGCTGATCGCGCCCTTGGACGCGCAATAGGCGATCGAGCTGCCCGATGCCCGCCACACCGCGGTCGAGCCGATATTGACCACGGCGCCATCGCCGCTGGCCTTGAGGTGGGGCACGGCGGCGCGGATCATCTGGAAGGTGCCGACCACGTTGACCTTATAGATCCGCAGGAATTCATCGCCGTCGAGTTCATCCAGGTTCCGGTGCTTGATCGGCTTGGTCGTGGCCGCGTTGTTGACCAACGCATCGAGACGCCCCCATTTGTCGACCGCCGCCGCCACCATGGCGCGGCAATCGGAATCCTCGGCGACATTGCCCTGGAACACCAAGGTCTCCACACCCTTGGCCTCGCATTCGGCGGCGGTCTTCCGGGCGCCTTCCTCGTTGGAGACGTAATTGATCACCACGTTGCAGCCGCGCCCGGCCAGCGCCTTGGCGCATTCCGCGCCGATCCCGGTGACCGAGCTCGAGCCCGTGACGATTGCCGCGCATTCCTTCAGGTCCATGTGGTCCTCCCTCTTGATCCGCCCGTATTTGCCCGGATCACCAGATCGGGCCCGTGAGGCCAGCATCAATCTGGCGCCCCGCTTGTCAAGCCTGCAAGTTCCCGGTCGGCCTGTGGCGTCCGGCTTGGCGCCAGGCCTGCAAATCGGTTATGAAAGTGGGGTGCGTTGTGGGGGAGCCGAAGGTGCCATGGAGTTGACCGAAGAAGACGTTCTTGAAATCCTGCGTTTGATAGAGGAATCGGATTTCGAATTTTTCCGTTTGCGTTCGGGCGATCTCAACCTGACCGTCAGCAAGAAAGGCTACGTGCCGGCCGGTCTGGATGGTCCGGCCGCCGGGGCGTCGGTGCCGGCCCAGGCACCTCCGCCGCGGCCCGCCGCCGAGCCACTGGCCCCGGAACCGGAGGGCGAGACCGGCGGGATGGCTGGTGTGGAACCCGCTGCCTTGCCCGAAGAGGCGGTGCAGCGTGAAGGCCTCACCCCCATAACCGCGCCGATGGTCGGCACGTTCTACCTAGCGCCAGAGCCCGGCGCCGATCCGTTCGTCGAGGTCGGCGCCCGCGTCGATGCCGATGCCACGGTCGGGCTGGTGGAGGTGATGAAGGTCTTCACGTCGATCCCCGCCGGCACCACGGGCACCATCGCCGAGGTCGTGGCGGCCAATGCCCAGTTCGTGCAGAAGGGCGAGATCTTGTTCTTTATTTCGCCCGACGACACCCCTTGATGGCGCTCAAACGGGTCTTCATTGCCAACCGAGGTGAGATCGCCGTCCGCGTGATCCGGGCCTGCCGGGTCTTGGGGCTGGAAACGATCGCCGCGGTGTCCGAGGCCGACCGCGACAGCCTGGCCGCGGAACTGGCCGACCGGGCCATGATCATCGGCCCCGCACCACCGGCGGAGAGCTACCTCAATATCGCCGCCGTTCTTGACGCGGCCGTGGAGGCGGGCGCCGATGCCCTGCATCCGGGATACGGCTTCCTGGCGGAACAGCCGGCGCTGGCCAGCGCCTGCGCGGAGCGGGGCATCAAGTTCATCGGTCCCGATGCCGACGCCATCGCCGCCATGGGCAACAAGCTGGCCGCCCGTCGGCAGGCAAGGGAGATCGGCGTGCCGGTTGTGCCGGGATCGGCCAGCGTCCGCACCCAGGAGGATGCCGCCGTGGTGGCCGCGGAGATCGGCTATCCGCTCTTGATCAAGGCGGCGGCGGGCGGCGGCGGGCGCGGCATTAAGATCGTCACCGAAGCCCCGGGGCTGGACGATGCGTTCGCCACGGCCAGTGCCGAGGCACGCGCGGCATTCGGGGACGAGACCCTCTATATGGAACGCTATGTCGGCAATGCCCGGCATATCGAGGTGCAGGTGCTGGGCGACAGCGAAGGCGGCGTCGTTCATGTCGGAGAGCGTGATTGCTCGGTCCAGCGCCGCTACCAGAAGGTGGTGGAGGAAGCGCCCGCGCCGGGCCTCTCCGACGCCTTGCGCGGCGACATCCGGGCCGCCGCCGTGACCCTGGCCGAGGCAATCCGTTACGAGAACGCGGGCACGGTCGAATTCATCGTCGACGGTGACCGGGATGCGTTCTACTTCCTGGAGATGAACACCCGCATCCAGGTGGAGCATCCGGTGACGGAAATGGTGACCGGCCTCGACCTGGTGGCGGAGCAGTTGCGCATTGCCGGCGGCGAAGGTCTCACGGTCGCCCAGTCCGATATCCGCACTCAGGGCCATGCCATCGAATGCCGCATCACGGCCGAGGACGCGGCGGCCGGCTTCCAGCCGAGCCCGGGCCGGATCGAGGCGTGGGAGCCGCCGGTAGGCGACGGCATCCGCGTCGACACCCATTGCCGGGCCGGCGACGTCGTGCCGCCGTTCTACGATTCCCTTCTGGCAAAGCTGATCGTGACCGGCGACAATCGGCTGCAGGCGGTGGCACGGCTGCAGGCGGCGCTGGCGCGGTTCACCGTGACCGGGGTAAGCACCACGATCCCTTTCCTGCGGCTGCTGGCCTGCCAGTTGGATTTCGTCAAGGGCGGTGTCAATACGCGCTGGCTGGAAGGAAACCTGGAGGACCTGAAGGGCGGAATATGAGCAAGATCCAATTCGTCGATACCACCATCCGCGATGGCCACCAGAGCCTGTGGGCGGAAAGCATGACCACCGGGATGATGCTCTCGGTGGCGGACCGCTTGGATGATGCCGGCTTCGATGCCATCGAGCTGCTGTCCGGTTCCCACGTCAAGAAGGCGGTGCGCGAGCTCAAGGAAGACCCGTGGGAACGCATCCGCCTGGTCGCCGGGCGCATCACCAAGACGCCGCTGCGCGTCATCGTCGGCCGGGTCAAGACATTCGAATTCAATCCCCGGTCCATGCAGCATCTGTTCGTCAAGTGCATGGCCGATGCCGGCATCCGCCAGGCGCGCATTTCCGACGAATGGAACAACCTGGAAGGCTGGACGCTCAAGGTCGGCCTGTGCCGGGAGGTGGGCCTTGAGCCGATCCTCAACCTGATCTACTCGGTCTCGCCCAAACACACGCCGGAATATTATGCCGAGCGGACCCGCCAGGCGGCATCGCTTAAGGTGCCCAGGCTCTGTCTCAAGGACCCGGGCGGGTTGCTGACACCGGAAGCGGTGCGTGCCCTCGTGCCGGTGATGCGGGAGAACGCCGCCGGCATCCCGATCGAGATCCACACCCACTGCACCACCGGGCTCGGGCCGCTCAACTGCCTGGAGGCCATCAGGCAGGACATCACCATCATCAACACGGCCTTGCCGCCGCTGGCCGACGGCGCCTCCCTGCCGTCGCTCTTTAACGTTGCGGAAAACGCCCGGGCGCTCGGCCACGAGCCGGACATCGACTTGGAGAGCCTGCGTTCGGTCTCCGAAGACCTCACCCGCATTGCCCGGCACGAAGGGTTCCCCATCGGCCGCCCCGCCGAATACCGCTACGCCCAATACCAGCATCAGGTGCCGGGCGGCATGATCTCCAACCTCGGCCATCAGCTAGAGGTGGTGGGCTTGGGTGACCGGCTGGCCGAGGCGTTGGAAGAGACCACGAGGGTGCGCAAGGATCTGGGTTACCCCATCATGGTGACGCCGCTCTCGCAATTCGTCGGCTCCCAGGCGGCGATCAACGTCATCGCCGGCGAGCCTTACAAGGAGGTCACCGACCAGGTGATCAAATACGCCCTCGGCCAGTTCGGCAGCGAGGCGGCCGAGGCCATGGACCCGGACGTGAAGGACAAGGTTCTGGACCGGCCCCGGGCGCGGGAGCTCAGCAAATGGGAACCCGATGAATTGAGCTTGGAGGAGATGCGGGCGAAGTTCGGCGGCGCGGGGACCTCGGATGAGGAATTGATGCTCCGCTGGCTGCTGACCGAGGAAGAGATCGCCGCCATGCGCGCGGCGCCGGCGCCCCGGGAATA
>JAHEKA010000467.1 GCA_024638585.1 Rhodospirillales bacterium | reverse complement strand
CTGCACCCGCCGCTGCCCGGTGTGCGGGGGCAATTGGAAGGGATCGAGCGCCGTCTCAACCGGGAAAACCGCTCCCTTGCCAACCTCATGATCCGCGGTGCCGTGGTGACGGCGGTCGTTTTGGTGGGGGCCGCAGCGCTCGGCTGGGGATTGTGGCGCCTCGCCCTGATCCTCCCCTTCGGCATCGCCGTTGAAGCCGTCGTGCTGTTCGCCGCCATTTCCCAAAGCCGGGTGATCGGCGCCATGAGCGAAGCGCGCGACGCCATTCTCGACGGTGCCCATGTCGTTGCCCGGAGCGCGATCAACTTGGTGGTGCCGGGCAATTATCAGGGGCGCGACGAATACACCATCGCCCGCGCGCTCATCGAACAGGGCGGACGCGGATTTCTCGCCCGTTTCGTCGGTCCTGCGTTCTGGTACTGCCTGGCCGGTCTTCCGGGCGTCTTCGTTTACGCCGCCAGTCTCCATCTGAGCGCCGCCTTCACGCCGCGCAGGGATCGTGGCGACGCATTCGGCATGACCGCCCGCGGCGTCTCGGACGCGCTCGATTACCTGCCCGCGCGCCTCGCCGGTCTGATCTTGATCCTGGCCGGCCTGTTCCTGCCCCATGGCATGCCCAAGGAAGGCCTCGCCGTGCTGCGCCGCGACGGCAAGCGGTATCCCGGCGTCAATGGCCGTTGGATCATCGCGCCCTTGGCCGGGGTGCTGGGTCTTGCCCTGATCGGTCCCCGGCCCGTGGGCGGCCCACCGGCCGCCGGCGACGGGTGGATCGGCGACGGCCGGGCCCAGGCGGGGGCGATGGACCTTCGCCGCGCGGTCTATCTGCTTTCGGTTGCGGGCCTGATCGTGATCGTCGTCGCGGCTGGATTGCTGCTTATCAAGCTGGGGTCGTGAGCCGCCGGCCTGCGAAAAGCGGTCAATCGTCGTCCGGATGCAGTTGGTTGACCTGATGCACCTGCCAGGGGTTGCGGAGGCCCATGGTGGGGGGATCGCCCGGCACCAGGTGGTCGATGCGGGTGAGGGACAGGTTGCGGATCTGAAAGCTGAGAGCGGCGGAAGGCTCCAGTTTGAGCGCCACGGCCAGCGCCGCGCGGATCGATCCGCCATGGGCAAAGGCGACGATGTCGCGCCCCGCGTGTTCCGCACTGAAATGCGTGACCGCGCGGCCCACGCGTTCGATCACCTGGGCGAAGCTTTCCCCGCCGGGCGGCTCGGCGCCGCCGGGATCACGCCACAGGATGTCGAAATCCTTACCTAGCCGGGTCTTGAGGTCCTGGATGTTCAGGCCCTGCCAGGCGCCGAAATCCTGTTCCGCGAGATCGGCGTGGGCCAGCGGGTCCGGGGCCGCGTGGCCGAGCGCCTCCATATGGGGCTTGAGCGCGGCCGCGGTGTCTTTGGTCCGTGAAAGGTGGGAACTGAGCCACACCGCGTCGCTGGGCAGGCTGGGCGCCAGCCTGGAATAGGGCGCGGGGTCGTCGGTGATGGCCTTGATGTCGCTTTGGCCGTAGAGGCGGCGTTCGGGATTGTCGACCTTGTCGTGGCGGATCCACCACCAGCGGGTGACGACGGTCACGCCGCAGCCCTTAGATCAGCGCCGCGATGGCCAGCAATACGCCGATTTCGGTGCCCTGCTGCACTCCGCCGAGGACCGCCTTTGTGGAGCCGCCGAGATCCCGCTTCGATAGCCAGGCGAACTTCACGGCCGCCGCGGTGCCGATGACGAAGGCGCCGATGATCAGGGCGGCGTCTGCAAGGCAAATGATCGTGACCAAAGCGGCCAGCAGCACGGCCACCAGGGCCTGGTCCAGGGTGACCCGTCCGGCCTGGAAGGCGAATCCCGAACGCCTGGCCGGCTTCAAGGCGTAGAGGGAGACTGCCACCGCCGCGAAGGATAGGGCGCCCGCGGCCCCCAGGGCGCCGGCCACGGCGGCGGGATGGGCGATAAAGGTGACGATGCCGACCCTCAGCCCGAGACACAGCACCAGCACGCAGATGCCGTAGGCGCCGATCGCCGGTTCCTTCAACTGCGCAAGTTTCTGGGTCTTGGTGCCGCCGGCGACCAGGACATCCGCCAGACGGGCAAACTCGCCCTCGTTGACGCCGCCGCTCAGGAAGATGAGTACGGCAATCGCGAGGATCGCCGCCACCAGCGGCGGCAGACCCAGGAAGGCAGCGGCGTAATAGCCGATTCCGCCGATCAGGCCGGCGGCCAATCCCACCACGGGCAGGGCGCGCGCCGATTGGGCGACCTCGCCCTTCTTTAGTTTCGCCAGGGTGATGCCGGCGACATTGAGCGGGGCGGCGTAGTAAGCCTTCGTCGCGATCACGGTGGCGCATCCCCAGCCCTTGAGAATCTCAATGGCAGTGGGCGCCGAATCCCTCGCCGTCCGACCCCAACGTTTCAGGGTTTCGACGATCTCCACCCAGATGTCGTCTGGGCCGTCTTCACCGGCGGTAGAGCGCTTTCGTGCAGCCTTGGCCATGGTCCGATCCGTCCGTATCTTGCGGTCGTGTCCAATCCCAAGATTAGATCACTTTTGGGTTAATGAGAACTCTATCCGCGTGGCCCTATTCCCCCATGGTCATGAGCAGGCCCTTGCGCCGCGTGACGTGGAACGCATAGAGAAATATCGCCGCCGCCACCGCCATATAGACGAGGTTCAGCGCCAGCGCGGTACTCAGGTAGTCGAGCCGCACCGAGCTTTCGAAGACCACCGCGCGCATACCCTCGAACACATAGGCCGATGGCAGCGCCCAGGACACGGCCTGCAGCCACTCGGGCAGAATGGCGATGGGGTAGAACACGCCCGACAGTGGGGCGATCGCGAACATGGCGATCCAGGCAAGGCTTTCGGCGCCCAGGCCGAAACGCATGATGATGGCGGTGATCACCAGTCCTACCGACCAGCCCAGCATCAACAGCAGGAAGAAGAACGCCACCAGCGGCAG
>JAHEKA010000466.1 GCA_024638585.1 Rhodospirillales bacterium | reverse complement strand
CTTGTCCCGATCCTGCGTCTGTTGATCAACAGCTTCCTGCTGGGCCATCCATCGGTGCCCGAGGGATGGACGCTGAGCAATTACACAGCGGCCTTTTCCATGCCGATCTTCTATTCGGCACTCGGCACCACCTTGTGGATCTCCGCCATCGGCACCTTCATCACCCTTTCCATCGCCGTGCTGTTCGCCTGGCTGATCGAACGCACCGACATGCCGGGGCGCAACCTCGCCTGGTCGCTGATCCTGATCCCGATGGCGATCCCCGGCGTTCTGTTCGCCCTCGGCTGGGCGTTGTTGCTGGCGCCCAAGACCGGGGCGCTCAACATCGCGCTCCGCGATCTGTTCGAATTCATCGGCATGAGTTTCGACAAAGGTCCGATCAACATCTATTCCGTCGGCGGGCTCATTTTCCTGGACGGGGTGCGCGGGGTGACCACGGTGTTCCTGATGATCGTCGGCGCCTTCCGGATGATGGATCCCAGCCTGGAGGAGGCCGCGCGGGTCTCCAAGGCCGGGGCCGCGGGCACGTTCTTTCAGGTCACCCTGCCGGCGATGCTGCCCGCCGTGATGGCGGCGGGGATGTATTCCTTCATTTCTTCCATGGAATCCTTCGAGGCCCCCTTGGCCGTCGGCCTGCCCGGCAATATCTTCGTCCTGTCCACACTGATCTACTTCACCACCCGCATCCAGGCGCCCATGGACTATGGGCTCGCCGCTGTGTTCGGGGTCAGCTACATGGTGCTGATGCTGTTGCTTCTGGTGGTCTATCGCCGGGCCGTGCGCCAATCGGACCGCTTTTCGACCATCACCGGCAAGGGCTTCCGGCCCCGGGTGACAAGCATCGGCAAATGGCGCTACCCGGCGCTCGCCATGTTCATTTTCTATTTCCTGTTGGCGGTGGTGGCGCCCTTCGCCATCCTGGCCTGGGCTTCGGTGCTGCCGAGCTACCGGGTGCCGTCCTGGGAAGCGCTGAACCTCTTCACCTGGGCCAACTACCAAGAGATCTTCGATACCGACCGGGTGCTCAACGTGGTCTGGAACACCTTTTACCTGATGTTGATGTCGGCGACGCTCACCATGGTGCTGGCCTTCGTCACGTCATGGGCGATCGTGCGCAGCCAGGTCCGGGGCACCGGCCTGCTCGACGGACTGGTTTTCATCCCCCACGCCATCCCCGGCATCGTCATCGCCCTGGCGCTTCTCATGGCTTATCTCAGCCCGCCGCTGAAGTACCTCGGCATCTACGGCTCCATGTGGATCATGGTGATGGGATTGGTGGTCGCCTATGTCGCGTTCGGCACCCGGCTGATGAACAGCGCCATCATGCAGGTCCACAAGGAATTGGAGCAGGCCGCCTATGTCAGCGGGGCCGGCACCATGCGCACGCTGTTCTCCATTACCCTGCCGCTTCTGTTCCCGGCCTTCGCCGCGGGATGGGTGTGGGTGGCGGTGCATGCCCTGCGCTCGTTTTCGATCCCGCTGATGCTGGCCAGCCGCGAGAACGAGGTCTTCGCCGTGCTTCTCTGGGAATACTGGGATGAGGGTACCGCGTCGCTGTCCTCCGCCCTCGGCGTGTTGATGATTCTGGTGCTGATCCCGATGACGCTGCTGATGCGGCGCTTCATCGTCCAGGTCAGCGGCCAGCAGAGCTAGGTGGAGAGGCCGGCATGAAGGTCAACGTGCGAAACCTGATGAAGAATTTCGCCTCGCCGGAAGGGCCGGTGGCGGCGCTCAAGGGCATCGATTTCGAGATCGCCGCCGGCGAGTTCTACACCCTGTTGGGACCGTCGGGCTGCGGCAAATCGACGACGCTGCGCTGCATCGCCGGCCTCGAAAGCCCCAACGGCGGCGAGATCACCATCGGCGAGGCAACGGTCTATCTCGACGGCCGTTCGGTGCCGGCCAACCTGCGGCCCATCGGCATGGTGTTCCAGTCCTACGCCATCTGGCCCCACATGACGGTGTTCAACAACGTCGCCTTTCCGCTCAAACAGGCACGCTCCCGCGTGCCCCGGGGGGAACGCCGCGCCCGGGTAATGGAAGCGCTGGAACTGGTCAAGATGGACGCGCTTGCCGACCGGCCCTCGCCCTACCTGTCCGGCGGCCAGCAACAGCGCGTGGCCCTGGCCCGGGCGCTGGTCTCCCGGCCCGACGTGCTGTTACTGGACGAACCACTGAGCAACCTGGATGCCAAGCTGCGCGAGGACCTGCGCCATGAGATCAAGCTGCTCACGAAGAAGCTCGGCATCACCACGCTTTACGTCACCCACGACCAAGTTGAGGCGCTCGCCATGTCCGACCGTATCGCCGTGATGCTGGAGGGCCAAATCCTGCAGGAAGGCGGGCCGCGGGACATCTACCTCAAGCCCCGGAACGACTTCGTCGCCCGCTTCGTCGGCCAGGTCAATTTCTTCACCGGCACGGTCTGCGAAGCCCCGGCGGTGGGCCTCGGCGCGGTGGAGACCGGTGCCGGGCGAATCAGTTGCACGATCCCACAGGGGATTACGGTCGGCACCGAGGTGTCCATCGCGGTTCGACCGGAAAGCCTCGCCGCCCGGCCGGCCCGGGACGACAGCGCCATCGTCACCGGCAACGCGGTACGGGGCAAGGTCGACGAGGCCGTGTTCCTGGGCGATTCGATCGATTGCCGGATCGAGGTCGAGGGCCGCCCCGTCCGAGCCAGGATCGAGCAGACCTCGACCATCGGCTCGGGCGACGACGTGATCCTTGAGTTCGATCCAGCCGCCTGTGTCGTTTTCGCGACCTGAAAAGATCGGCGCCACGGGAAGGGAGAAAGAGAATGAAGATCCTGCGTTTCAACGATCACCGCATCGGCATGCTGAAGGACGGCGACCTGGTGGCCGATGTCAGCGACGCCATCGATCACCGCGACATCCGGGGCCCTCAGGGGACCATGGAAGAGCTGATCGGAAACTTCGATGCCCACAAGGACCGGATCC
>JAHEKA010000032.1 GCA_024638585.1 Rhodospirillales bacterium | reverse complement strand
CCACAGGGTGATCGAAACAGGTCACACAAGTAGGGGATTGCCCGCGCGCCGTCAAGGCCACAGCATCCGCGGTTTGCGCGGTTCTCAAGGGGGCACTGTCTAGTGTATAAGCGTGGTGCTTATTTATTGGGCAGATTGCCGGGCCGAACTCCGATGTTCGCCTCCCCAACCTGCCTTAATACATTGAATCGTTGTGGCAATTCAGGTTGGCATGGCACATGCTAGCCGTCTTAGGAAGTCAAAGACCTGATCCAACCTCCGGAAACCAGGGATCCATAAAGACATGAAGAAGATCGAAGCTATCATCAAGCCCTTCAAGCTCGACGAAGTGAAAGAAGCGCTTCACGAGGTGGGGCTGCAGGGCATGACCGTGACCGAAGCCAAGGGCTTCGGCCGCCAGAAAGGCCATACCGAACTTTACCGCGGCGCCGAATATGTCGTCGACTTTCTGCCCAAGGTAAAGATCGAAATCGTGATGGAGGATAACTTGGTGGAACGCGCCATCGAAGCCATCACCCAAGCGGCTCGCACCGGACGCATCGGCGACGGCAAGATATTCGTTTCAACCATCGAAGACGTCATTCGCATCCGTACCGGCGAAACCGGCGCAGAGGCGGTGTAAGCGCTCCCGCCCGTCTCCGGCGGGGCGGGGCCGGGCAAAGCGCAGGCATGCGCCACCAACCCCATCGATAACCGAGGCCAACATTAAGGAAAGCTGTGACCATGTCCGACGATGTCAATAACGTCCTGAAGATGATCGAGGAAAACGACGTCAAATTCGTCGATTTCCGTTTCACCGATCCCAAAGGAAAGTGGCAGCACACTGCCCAGACGGTGGAAACCATCAACGAAGAAATCTTCGAAGAAGGCATCATGTTCGATGGATCATCGATCGCCGGCTGGAAAGCGATCAACGAATCCGACATGACCCTGATGCCCGATCCCACGACGGCGCGGATGGATCCCTTCACCGCCCAGCCCCAACTCATCGTCTTTTGCGATGTGCTGGAACCCTCGACCGGGCAGCCCTATTCGCGCGACCCGCGTTCGACGGCGAAGAAGGCGGAAGCCTATATGGCCTCCAGCGGCATCGGCGACACCGCCTATTTCGGGCCCGAGGCCGAATTCTTCGTGTTCGACAGCGTCCGCTTCGGCACCAATCAGGAACACACCTTTTATAAGCTCGATTCCGAGGAAGGCCCCTGGGCCAGCGCCAGTGAATTCGAAGACGGCAATGCCGGCCATCGCCCGGCGCCCAAGGGCGGCTATTTCCCGGTGCCGCCGGTCGATTCCATGACCGATCTGCGCGCCGAGATGACCACCGTCATGTCGGAGATGGGCCTCAGCATGGAAAAGCACCACCACGAAGTGGCGCCATCCCAGAACGAGCTGGGTCTCAAGTTCAACACCCTGCTGGCCGCGGCCGACGAATTGCAGGTCTATAAGTATGTGGTCCACATGGTGGCCCATTCCTACGGCAAGACCGCGACCTTCATGCCCAAGCCGGTGTTCAACGACAACGGGTCGGGAATGCACTGCCATCAGTCGGTCTGGAAGGACGGCAAGAACGCCTTTGCCGGTTCCGGCTATGCCGATCTTTCGGAAACGGCCCTGCATTACATCGGCGGCATCATCAAGCACGCGCGGGCGATCAACGCCTTCACCAACCCCACCACCAACAGCTACAAGCGCCTGGTCCCGGGGTTCGAGGCACCGGTTCTGCTGGCCTATTCCTCGCGCAACCGCTCGGCCTCCTGCCGCATTCCCCACGCCACCAGCCCCAACGGCAAGCGCGTCGAGGTCCGCTTCCCGGACCCCTCGGCCAACCCGTATCTCGCCTTCGCGGCGATGCTGATGGCCGGCCTCGACGGCGTTGAAAACAGGATCGATCCGGGCGAGGCCATGGACAAGGACCTCTACGATCTGCCGCCGGAGGAATTGGTCAACGTGCCGACGGTTTCGGGCTCGCTGCGCGAGGCGCTCGATTCGCTATGGGCGGACAAGGACTTCCTCATGAAGGGCGACGTCTTCACCGAGGAACAGATCAGGGCGTACTGCGATCTGCGCTGGGAGGAGGTGGTGACCTTCGAACAGGCCCCCCACCCCGTCGAATTCGAGATGTATTACAGCGTCTGATCCGACCCAACCTGCCAATTCGAGCCGGCTGCCCCCAAGGGGCGGCCGGCTCTTGCCTTCGGGAATCCCACAATATCTAGGGAAAAACGGGGGAAAACCCCCACATGGTGCTTGCAGAGCGCCGGGACCGCCCCTATACCATAGGAGACTCGCGCGGCACCGTCCCGGTGCCGGAGCATGCGCGGGATTGGTGTCTTTTCGCGACGATTCGGAGTTTCTTCAATGGCGGATCTGTTTTCCGGGGGCCGGGCATCGAAGCCGCGGAGCAAGTCCAAGACGGCCTATTCCGCCAAGGATATCGAGGTGCTCGAGGGGCTGGAGCCGGTCCGCCGCCGGCCCGGGATGTATATCGGCGGCACCGACGCCTCCGCCCTGCATCACCTCGCCGCCGAGGTCTTGGACAACGCCATGGACGAAGCGGTGGCCGGGGAGGCCTCACGCATCGAATTGACGCTGGAGCCCGGCAACTGGGTCACGGTCCGCGACAACGGCCGCGGCATCCCTGTCGACCCCCATCCCAAGTTCAAGAAGAAATCCGCCCTGGAGATCATCCTGACCACCCTGCACTCGGGCGGGAAGTTTTCGTCCAACGCCTATGAGACCTCGGGCGGTTTGCACGGCGTCGGCATCTCCGTCGTCAACGCCCTGGCCGACGAACTGACCGCCGAAGTGGGCAGGGACGGCAAACTCTGGGTCCAGACCTATTCCCGGGGCGAGCCGACCTCCAAGCTCAAGAGCTCCGCCGCCAAGCAACGCCGCGGCACGAAGATCCGGTTTCACCCGGACCCGGAGATCTTCGGCAAGACGATCACCTTCGATCCGGGCCGCCTGTTTCGCATGGCGCGGGCCAAGGCCCATCTCTATCGCGGGGTGGAAATCCACTGGAAGACGGACGAGAGCCTGATCGGCCCGAAGGACCCGACCCCGGCCAAGGCGGTGCTTCATTTTCCCGGCGGGCTTTCGGATTTCGTCGAAGAGGCGCTGGGCGAAAGGCGTTCGCTGACGCCCGCGCATTTTGCGGGCGAGGCCAAGCTGACCAACGGGTCCGGCGAAGAGGGCCGGGTCGAATGGGCCCTGACCTGGCCGGCGGACGGCGACGGCGCCATCGATTCGTATTGCAATACGGTGCCAACGCCCCAGGGCGGCAGCCATGAAAGCGGCCTGCGCACCGGGCTGCTGCGCGGCATCAAGGCCTATGGCGATCTCACCGGCAACCGCAAGGCCGCCCAGATCACCGCCGACGATGTGATGGACGGTGCGCTCGGGGCGCTTTCGGTTTTCATCCGCGATCCGCAGTTCCAGGGCCAGACGAAGGAGAAACTCGCCAATCCGGGCGTCGCCCGAATGCTGGAAACCGCCATCAAGGACCATTTTGACCATTGGCTGTCCGGCGACCCGAGTACCGCCAACCTGTTGCTGGAAGCGATCGTCGAACGAACGGAGGAACGGCTCGCCCGGCGCCGCGACCGGGAGCAGAAACGCAAGACCGCGACCCGCAAGCTGCGCCTGCCGGGCAAGCTGGCCGACTGCTCCGCCGCCACCACCGAAGGCACGGAGATCTTCCTGGTGGAGGGTGATTCGGCGGGCGGCTCGGCCAAACAGGCCCGCAACCGGGCCACCCAGGCGGTGCTGCCGCTGCGCGGCAAGATCCTCAACGTGGCCACGGCGACCAGCGAGAAGCTTCACGCCAATCAGGAGATCACCGATCTCACCCAGGCGCTCGGCTGCGGCACCGGCCCACGCTTCGACATCGATAAGCTGCGCTATCAGCGGGTCATCATCATGACCGACGCCGATGTCGACGGAGCGCACATTGCCTCGCTGCTGATGACCTTCTTCTACCGCGAGATGCCCGGCCTGATTCAGGCGGGACGGCTTTACCTGGCGGTGCCCCCCCTCTACCGGCTGAGCCAAGGTGCGGACGTGGTCTACGCCCGGGACGATGCCCACAAGGACGCGTTGATCAAGACCACCCTGACGGGCCGCGCCAAGATCGACATCAGCCGCTTCAAGGGCCTTGGAGAAATGCCGCCGGCCCAGCTCAAGGAAACCACCATGGCACCGGAAACCCGGACCTTGCTGCGGGTCACGATTCCCGATGCTTCGGTCAAGGAGACCGCCAACCGGGTGGAAGCGCTGATGGGCCGCAAGCCTGAACTGCGCCTGCAATTCATCCAGGAGCATGCGCGGGAAGCCGCCGATCTCGACGTCTGAAACCGGCCGCAACGTCAGGGCGCCGGTGGTGGCCCGCACCACACGCAGTGATCACGATAATCTGATTACGCGGCCCTTGGCTGGGGGCTTAGACTGAGCCAATGGTCCACGCCGGAACTTGTATTCGGGCCAGCACGGATTATCTCAGTAGGTGAAACTACCGGAGAGGTGCGACATGTCCCCCAAATCGCTTTTTTCGCTGGCCTTGGCCGCGGCGGTGCTCGGCGCCTGCTCCGGCGGCCTCGTTCGCCTGCAGTCCGAAGTCGCCCCGACGACATACGATCACTTGAATTTCAATCTCTACCATGCCGAGCGCGATACCAAGGTGGACGTCCACGGCAACCCGTTCAATATGGACGGCGCGGCCTTCGCCCGCTCCGTGACCAACCACATGCAAGGCGCCAATGTGGGCCGGCCGACCAATTTTACGACCGCGCCGGGCCCCAGTGCGGAGCGCAACATGCGTGTGGTGATGGCATTCAACACCGAGGCCGACGGATACGACCTCTGCACCGCACGGAGCTTCCGTCCCCGCGGACGGAACGAACGGCTGACCTTGAAAGCCGCCTGGTGCTTCGGCGACCGTCAGGATTCGACGGTCGTGGCCTATGTCCATGGTGCCCGGTCGGTGAATGATCCCGCATTTCATGAATTGGTCGATCAAACCGTAATGAACCTGTTCCCGACCCACATGGATTCCGAATTGCTGCGCGACAATGGCGGCGGACGCCGCAATTGAATGAGATTTCACCCGTGAAAACGGGATGTATGACTTCAAGGGGTTGAAATCAGCCCCTTGTTTTTTTAACTTTTTTTACCATTTTACTTTTAACTTGCTGCACCTTTGACTAATGTTGGCGCGGCGCCGATGGGCGGCGCCCGCACGAGAGTTCTTTAGAGACGTATTTTTGACGCTGACAACGATTTCATGACATTTCGCGAGCTCGGCCTTTCCGACGAGGTGTTAAACGCCGTCGCCGACGCAGGATACGAGCACCCCACGCCGATCCAGGAACAAGCCATCCCGCAGGTCCTCATGGGACGCGATATCTTGGGATGCGCCCAGACCGGCACCGGTAAGACCGCCTCCTTCACCCTGCCGATGATCGACATCCTGGCCCAGGGCCGGGCCCGGGCGCGCATGCCGCGTTCGCTGATTCTGACGCCGACCCGGGAACTCGCCGCCCAGATCTCCGAAAATTTCGAGATCTACGGCAAGTATAACAAGCTCACCATGGCTCTGCTGATCGGCGGCGAGAATTTCGGGCCGCAAATGGAAAAGCTCGACCGCGGGGTCGACGTCCTGATCGCCACGCCGGGACGGCTGATCGACCACTTCGAACGCGGCGGACTTTTGCTGACCGACGTCAAGATCCTGGTCATCGACGAAGCCGACCGCATGCTCGACATGGGGTTCATTCCCGATGTCGAGCGAATCGTTTCCTTCCTGCCCAAAATCCGTCAGACGCTCTTCTTCTCCGCGACCTTCCCGCCGGAGGTCAAGCGCCTCTCGGACAGCTTCCTGATCAATCCCAAGGAAATCACCGTCTCGCCCAAGGTCTCCACCGCCGAAACGGTGCGACATTTCCTGGCCCCCACCCGAGCCAAGGACTTCGAGAAGCGCGAGACCCTGCGCCGCATTCTGCAGGCCGAGGAGGTCAAGAACGCGTTGATCTTCTGCAACCGCAAGCGCGACGTGGACATCGTGGCCCGGTCGCTCAAGCGGCACGGGTTCCAAGCCGCCCCCCTGCATGGCGACATGGCCCAGGCGGCCCGGACCGAGACCCTGGAAGCGTTCAAGACGGGCGACATCACCTATCTGGTGGCCACCGACGTGGCCGGCCGCGGGATCGACATCGCCGGACTTTCTCATGTCTTCAACTTCGACGTTCCCTTTCACGCCGAAGACTATATCCATCGCATCGGCCGCACCGGCCGGGCCGGCGCCGCCGGTCGCGCCATAACGCTGGCGACCCGCGCCGAAAGCAAATATGTCGCCGCCATCCAGAAGCTGATCGGCAAGACCATCCCGCCTTTGGAGAATGTCGAAGCACCGGCGCAAAGCGAGGATACGGAGACCGACACGCAAGACGCCGCGGCGGAGGCCGACACCTCCGGACGGAGCCGGTCCCGGTCCCGCCGACGCCCGCGCAAGGCCAAGGAAGGGACCGCCGAGGCGCGCCCCAGAAGCCGGTCCGCCAGCGCCGACAAGCCCAAACGCGGCTCGGCCCCGGCATCGAAGCCGGCCGCCGCACGGACGAAGAAGGCCGACACCGCCAAGGATACCTCCCGGCGCAAGAAATCAGGACGGGGCGATGAACCCCAGGTTGGTCTCGGTGACCACGTTCCCGCTTTCCTGATGCGTGATCCAAGAAAAAGCGGCTAACGCGCTTATTTATTGATCGTATTTTGAAGTTTTCAACCGGAGGATGGTGCTGGTCTCGGCCCATACTTGGGCTCCGTATCCTGCGCGCGCGCCGCGCCGAAATCGAACCGTGAATTTGGGAAATATCCGAAATGAATGGAAATTTTCTTTAAGCCTTTGTTCATCAAAATTCTTTTACAGTCCCGGTGACTTGCCTCACCGGATATGGGGGAAATTAGATACAATTTTACGCGATTCGGTTTGCGGCTTTGCAGGCGTTTGACTACCATTCATGGTGAGATGTGGTGTGTGGGGCTGTCCAGACCCATAAATATGGTTAATTTTAGGACAGCATTACTGTCGATGGGGTTTGGTATGCGGTGGATGAATTTTGCGGGCGACTCGCGGCGTGAGCGCCGCCAGGCTGAGGGCGCAACGGGAGAACGCGGATTCTCCGGCATTTTGGCTGCGACCCAAAATTTTTCGAAGAGGTTTGCGCGGGATGAAAGCGGCGCGGTCATCATCCTTGTCGGCCTCGTCATCATCGTGCTTTCCCTGTTTGCCGGCGTCGCCTTCGATTCGGCCCGGGGCTACCTGCTGAAGTCCAAGCTGTCCGGCGCCCTCGACGCGGCCGGACTCGCCGGCGGCCGCGTGATGGACCTGCCGGCAGTCCAGCGCAACGCCGACATCAATGCCTATTTCCAGGCGAATTTCCCGCCGGGCTTCATGGGGGCGACGACCCCGCCGCTCGCCATTACCGACAACGCGACCGAGGAGGATGCGGCGACCGAATTAACGGTGACCGCCAACGCCACCGTGGGGACCACCCTGATGCGGCTGCTGGGCATCGACGACATGACCGTTGCCGCCCGCGCTGTCATCAGACGTCAGGTGCGCGGCCTCGAGGTTGTCATGGTCCTGGATAACACGGGGTCCATGTGCAGCCCATGCTCCAAGCTCGAAGACATGCGGACCGCCGCACTGTCCTTGGTCGATATCCTCTATGGGCCGAAAGAAACCATTCCCAACCTGTGGGTCGGCCTCGTGCCGTTCGTCCACAGCGTCAACGTCGGCAATAATCATACCGACTGGCTGGTGCAGGCGCCTGCGGGTCCGCCGGCTTATCCCAATGTCAACGTGGCTGCCTGTTTACCCGTCGATGACGACAACCCGGCCCGCTACGACGTCTGCCAGCAGCATTTGACAACCCCGGTCGATCACGGGCACGGCAACGATGACACGCTGCCCTGGTATCATCCCGACTACTACGTGACGTCACCGGCCCTCAGCTATCCGCCTGCCAATATCGCCTGGAAGGGCTGCGTCGAGGCGCGCATCCGCCCCGATACCGGATCGGATATCACCGACGATCCGCCGTCGGTCCGCCTGTTCCGCCCGTATCTCTTCCCCCAGACACACATAGATGAAGGCAAAGACGATAACGAATGGACGGCGACCTTTCAGAACGATAATGCCACCATTGACGGCGACGGGCCCAATATCGGTTGCGGTCAAGCGATCCAGGCACTGACCGACACCAAGACCACCATCAACACCGCGATCAACGCCATGCAGTCCTGGAGATACGGCGGCACCGCCATCAAGCAGGGCATGGTGTGGGGCTGGCGCGCGCTGTCACCGCGCTGGGCCGGGTTGTGGGACGGCGACCCCGACAAGCCCCTGGCTTACGACGCGCCGCTGATGGACAAGGCGCTGATCGTCCTGACCGACGGTGAGCAAGTGTGTTGGAACCGCAAAAACTTCCCGGGGACCGATCCGGGGGACTATAACGCCCACGGCCGCTATATCTGGGGACGGCTGCACACCAACTACAATGCAGCCTCGCCGATTACGAACAAGTCCGGTTGCGAGAACGAACTTGATTCCCGCCTCGTGCAGCTCTGCAACAACATCAAGACCGCCAGCGCCGGCTCGATCAAGATCTACACGATCATGGTCGAGGTGGTGAGCGGATCGCTCGAGACCATGTTCCGCAATTGCGCGACCAAGCCGGAATGGTTCTTCCAGGCGCCCGACTCCAGTGATTTGGAAGCCATCTTCCAGACCATCGCCAATGAATTGGCACAGTTACGGGTGGCGGAATAGGATCGCGGTTCGCGGCCTATGCGCCACGCCGAAACGGGATAGCTTAATTGTCAGTGGATCATGCCGATGTTCAAACTGCTTGACCGCTTTCGCCGAATAGCCCGCTGCCGTAAGGGCGGCACGGCGATCGAATTCGCCATCGTCGCAGGCCTGTTGTTCACCTTCCTGTTCGGCATCATCGAGTTTGCCATGTATATGTTGGCAAATGTCCTCTTGGAAGGTTCGATGCGAGAAGCTTCCCGATTCGGCATCACAGGTTACCTTCCGGCCGGCATCAGCCGCGAGGATAGAATCACCAACATCGTCGATGACATTACGATGGGCTTGGTCAACACCACGGATTCCTCCTACAAGATGGACGTGCTGGTTTATCCAAGCTTCGCCGATATCGGCAAACCCGAACCTTGGGACGACATCAATCCCCCGGGCAATAACAATGGTGTCTACGACGTCGGCGAGGATTACACCGACATCAATGGCAATGGCCAATGGGATGCCGACATGGGCGCCAGCGGCGCCGGCGGACCTGGGGACGTGGTCCTCTACACCGTGCGCTACGACTGGCCGTTGTGGAGCTACTTGGCGACCTTAATTGGCGGGGAGGACGGAAAATTGCCACTACAGGCCAGCATGGCGGTCCGCAACGAGCCTTGGACCGCGGGCGGCTCATAGGGGAAATCGAAGATGTTCCGACTCATCACGCGCCTGAAGCGCAACCAAAGGGGTGTCGCCGCACTCGAATTCGCGGCCTCCCTGCCGCTGATCTTCCTTCTGATGTTCAGCGTCATCGAGGTGACCCGTTTCATCCTGGTGGCCCAGATGGTCACCAACGTCTCGCGCACCATGGCCGACCTGACCTCCCAGGGGGAGGAACTGACTACTACTCAACTCGCAGATCTTTTTGCTGCCGTGACTTTTGTCGCCAGACCGTTCGACGTGCAGACCGACGGCAGGGTGATCGTCACGTCGATCAGCCAGGGAACCGCCCCAGGCGATACGCCTGCCATTAACTGGCAGGAATGCCAGGGCGATCAAACCTCGGAGATCAGCCAGATCGGGATTCCCGGCAATTTGCCTACCGTGCCTAACGGCATCATCCGACCCGGATTCACCATCATCGCGGCCGAGACATACTATAATTTCGAGCCGCTGCTGTTTTCCTGGATCATGCCGGCAACCCAGATTTATCGCGCCAATTACTTCCGCGCGCGTCTCGGCGCCCTGAATTCGCTGCCCGGCGGCTCCGGCTGTTAAGTAGTCCCTGAAGATAAGATCGCGCCGCACCGTGCGGCGCTCTTACTTGGCGCCCCCGGCCGAGGGCGGTTATACTGGTGCTTCGATTTCTAACCGAAGCGCGGCCGCCATGCCCATTACCGTCACCCCGTTATCGACCGCCCTTGGCGCCGAGATTGGCGGCGCCGATATTGCCCGGGGGATCGATGACGCGGATTTCAAGAACATCCGCGACGCCTGGCATCGCTACGGCCTGATCCTCCTGCCCGGCCAGGACATCGACGAAGACCAGCAGATTGCCTTCGGCGCCCGGTTCGGCGCGCTCGCGCCCTGGTCCCGGTTCGCCGCCGACCACGAAGGGGAAAGCGACAACCCCTATATCATGCTGGTCTCCAACCTGAAGGAGAACGGGGAGTTCGTGGGCTCTCTCCAGGAAGGCGAGATCCAGTTCCATTCCGACGGCATCTATGTCAAAGAGCCGACGGCGGGCACAATGCTCTACGCAGTCCAGCCGACGGACCATGGCGGGGAAACCGCCTATGGCAACATGTACCTGGCCTACGAAACCTTGCCCGACGACATCAAGGCGCGGATCGAGGGACGCAAGGCGGTTCACGCCTTCACCTACAACAGCCTGGTGACCGCCGACAATGAGGCCAAGATGGAGGCCGAAGAGACGGTCGAACAGGCCGAACATCCGGTGGTGCGCACCCACCCGGTCACCGGGCGCAAGGCGCTCTACGTCAACCGCCTGATGACGCGGTACATCTGCGGCATGGATCCAGATGAGAGTGCGGAAATTCTCTCCTTTCTCTACGACCATCTGGAACGCCCCGAATTCGTCTACGAACACCGCTGGCGCAAGGGCGATGTCCTGTTATGGGACAATCGGTGTCTGGTCCATGCCCGGCGCGATTTCCCCACCGACGAAATTCGCATCATGAAACGCCTCACCATCAAGGGCGACCGCCCGCACTAAAAGGCTTGGCCATGACGCTCACGATCACCAAACTGACCCCCCATGTCGGCGCCGAAATCGAAGGTTTCGACGCGCGCGAAGAACCCGATGAGGCAACCGCCAAGGCCATCGTCGATGCGTGGCTGGAACACGGCGTCATCGTCATGCGCGGCCAGGATTTGACCGACGACCAGCAGGCTACGTTCTCCGGTCTGTTCGGCACGCTGACGGAGCGCTCCCGCCCGGCGGAACAACGCAACGAGGGCAATATCGGCGAACCCGATGCTTACGCCGGCTACACCATGCTGGTGACCAACATACGCAAGGACGGCCAACCCATCGGGTCCCTGCCCGACGGCGACATGATGTTTCATGCCGACCTGGTCTACCGGGAGATCCCCTCCCGGGCGACGATCCTCTATGGGATCGAAACGCCCAAGGCCGGCGGCGATACGCTGTTCGCCTCCCTTACCGCCGCATACGAAGCGCTGGCCGATGAGACCAAGGCCCTGGTGGATGGCAAATACGCCAAGCAGGGCTACCATTACGGCATCACCCATCGCGAGGATAACGAACCGCTGCAGAGCTACGTCCATCCCCTGGTCCAGGTGATCCCGGAGACCGGCAGGAGGGCCCTGTTCGCAAGCCGCCTGATGACCATGTCCGTGGAGGACATGGACCCTTCGGATTCCGACGCCCTGCTGGCCCGCTTGTTCGACCATATCGAGGACCCGCAATTCGTCTACGCCCATAAATGGCGCCCCGGCGACCTGCTGGTCTGGGACAACCGATC
>JAHEKA010000465.1 GCA_024638585.1 Rhodospirillales bacterium | reverse complement strand
GGCCGCGCGAGCTTGCCTACGTCCTGGAGCGGGCCGAGATCAATGGCCTCTTCCTGATCCCCGCCTTCCGCACCAGCGATTACCTCGCGATGATCACCGAATGCGTGCCGGAATTGGCGACCGCCGACGTGCGCAAGGGCACAATCGGATCCGAGGACTACCCGCACCTCCGGCGAGTCGCGCTCTTCGATCCGAAGGCGCCGGAGGCAACTGAGCGGCCCGAGGCTTGGCCCGGGCTCATGACTTGGCGGGAGGTGCTTGCCGCGGGCGAGGATGTGACGATGGCCGAGCTCGATGCCGCGACCGCGCTGCTCGACCGCGACGATTCCATCAATATCCAGTTCACTTCGGGCACGACGGGGTTCCCCAAGGCGGTGGTGCTAACCCATCACAATATTCTCAACAATGCCTATTTTTCGGCCGAGGCCTTGGGCTTCACCGAGGCCGACCGTCTCTGTGTTCCGGTACCGTTCTACCACTGCTTCGGCATGGTGCTCGCCAACCTGCTGTGCCTCGCCGTTGGTGCGGCGTTGGTGTTGCCGTCGGAGCATTTCGATGCTGCCGCGGTGCTTGGCGCGATCGAGACAGAGCGCTGTACCGCCGTTCATGGCGTGCCCACGATGTTCATCGCCGAGCTGGAACATCCGGAATTTGCAAAATTCGATCTCTCCAGCCTGCGCACTGGCATCATGGCTGGGGCGCCGTGTCCAGAACCCCTGATGCGCCGGGTGATGGAGGATATGCATTGCCCGGAGATCCTGATCGGTTATGGCGAGACCGAAGCCTCGCCGCTCACCCATCTGACGGCGCGCGACGATTCCATCGAGCGCCGGACCCAGACGGTCGGGCGCAATTTGCCGCATCAGGAGGTCAAGGTGGTGGAGGTCGCGAGCCGGCGGACCCTGCCCTGCGGGGAAATCGGTGAGATTTGTTTCCGCGGGCACCACATCATGCGCGGCTATTACAACGATGCCGACGCCACCGCCAAGGCAGTGGACGATGCGCACTGGCTGGCGTCGGGCGATCTCGGCACCATGGACGAAGACGGCTATGTACGGATTACCGGGCGGCTCAAGGAAATGATCATCCGCGGCGGCGAGAACATTTATCCTCGGGAGATCGAGGATTGGCTGTTCGCCCACCCGAAGATCTCTCAGGCCGCGGTATTCGGGGTACCTGACGAATTTTTTGGCGAGGAGATCGTCGCCTGGGTCGAACTTCACCCCGGGGAAACCATGACGGAGGCGAAACTCCGGGACTATTGCGCCGAAGGGCTCGCCCATTTCATGGTGCCTAAATACATCCGCTTCGTGACCGAGTTCCCAATGACGGTCACCGGCAAGTTGCAGAAGTTCCGCATGCGCGAGTCAGAGATGGAAACTCTCGGGCTCTCTGCCCAAACCAACTAGGTCTGTTGATTGCCGCCCCGACGGCGCCATCCCTTCACTTCACGGTCAGGCAGGGGCAGGTGGCATGCTGAATCACCTTGTGGGACACGCTGCCCATCACCAGGCCGCCCACCTCGCCAAGACCGCGGGAGCCCATGACGATCAGGTCGGCCTTGGTGGCTTCCGCCTCTTCGATGATGCGGTCCGCCGCGTTGCCGTAGGTCAGCGCGGTGGACAGATCGGTGCAGCCATTTCCCTGGGCGTTGCCCTCCGCCTGTTCCAAGATGGTGTTGCCGATGAAGTCGATGGCCGATTGCGGCGCCGGGACGGGACCGAAGGCGGAGAATTCCAACCCGGCGACGGTATCGTGCATCTTCTTCATTTCCTCCCGCACATCGTTGGGGAGGTCGCCGATAAAGGGCGAGGATTCCACGTCATTAAGGGAAAGGTAGGCGGGGGCCACGTGCAGGATCCGCAAGTGTGCTCCAATGGTGGCGGCGAGCTTGGCGGCGGTTTCTGCCGCGCGCCGTGCATTCGCCGAACCGTCGACGGTAACGAGGATTTTCTTGAACATATGCTGCCCCTTCTTTTCTGTTCGATCGGTTCGGATGGACGGAGGATAGCCGGTGTGATCCCGGTGCAGACCTTGCGTTTCCCCTCTTGTCCGTGGCCGGACGCCCGAACCCGTGTTCTCTCCACTGGTTGGGTCAATCACCTGAACAACGACCCGATTTTGCATCATAATGCATATAAAACATGGGGCCTTTTGCGGGACTTTCCAATGATTTTCGCGCCTAAGATTGTCAAAACGGCACTGCGCACGGCAGGTGTCCCGCCGCCATGACGGACGCCCCCCAGGACGACGTCATCGCCTTTCTTGCCGATCCAGGGACCCATGGCTTGGCCGCGGACGCCGTCACTCATATCCGGACCCACATTTCCGATGTGATCCTGGCCGGCGATCTTGTCTACAAGGTCAAGCGGGCGGTCCGATTCAGCTTCGTCGACCTGACCGCCCTTGCCGACCGGCATGCCACCTGTGAGGCGGAGGTCCGGCTCAACCGCCGCACCGCGCCCGATATCTACCTGGGGGTGGTCGCCGTGCGGCGTGGGGCGGACGGGCGTTTGGTGCTCGATCGTATGGATCGTCCCGGGCAGGGTGAAGTGGTCGAATGGGCGGTGGTCTTGCGCCGGTTCGACGAAGACCAGACCTTCGACCGGATCGCCCGACGTGGCGAATTGAAAGAGGAATGGATCGTACAGCTGGTCGATGCGATCGTTGCGCTGCACGAGGCGGCGGAGCTGCGCGGGCCCCCGTTCGGCGGGGCTGAGGCGCTTCGCAGGATCGTTGCCGAGAACGCTGCCGACATGGCGACGCAACCCGGCGCCCTCGATCCCGCGGAGGTCGCGGCATTGACATGTGCCCTCACGGACGCGTTGGCCGACCATGGCGCCCATCTCGATGCCCGGCGCACGGCGGGCTGCGTGCGCCAGTGCCATGGCGATCTGCATCTCGGCAATGTGGTGTTGTGGCAAGGCCGCCCCACGTTGTTCGATTGCATCGAGTTCTCCGAAACCATC
>JAHEKA010000464.1 GCA_024638585.1 Rhodospirillales bacterium | reverse complement strand
CCGGGTGCCGGTGATCGCCTCGGGTTCCAACGCCGCGCCCCGGCAGCTCGCGCGCAAGTACCAGGCCTTCGACCGGGGGGCTTCGATCCCGGTCACCCGGGCCCATGTCAGCGATTTCGATTCGGTCTACAACGCGCATATCACCTCCTACGGTTCGGTCCCGGCAACCCTGTTCCCCTCGCCCGGCACGGTGCTGGAGACCTTCATCACCTGGCTCGACGCCCATGAGCTCGACGTCATGCACGGGACCGAGCAGCCCGGCGTGAACTACCATTTCTCGGAGCTGCGCAACTTG
Organism: Rhodospirillales bacterium; assembly: GCA_024638585.1. Taxonomy (GTDB): domain Bacteria; phylum Pseudomonadota; class Alphaproteobacteria; order SMXQ01; family SMXQ01; genus SMXQ01. The sequence goes on along the minus strand of JAHEKA010000464.1, from coordinate 2,679 downwards.
CGCATCGAGGTCGAAGGCGTCGGTGCATTGGATTCCGCCTTCGCCTATATCACGGTCGCCGGTTGCCTGCGCCATGAGGGCGGGCCGGTCAGCCTGGCCGAGGTGCCGGCGCGCGCCCGGCGCTATCCCTCCCGCCGCCAGCCGGAAATGCAGGAAATGATCCGCGACCTGACGGCGCCCGGCGCCCCGCTTGAGCCTTTCATCCGCGAAAACGTGGAGAACGCTGAATTGCGCCTGCATCGCTCCCGGGCGTTGGCAGGCAGCGCCCATCCGTTCGAACATGGCGCTATGCGGGTGATCGAGGTCAAGGCGGGCTGAGGCCCCGTCAGCGGAGCCGGTAGATCACCGTCTTGCGAACCTCCCGGTCTTCCAGATCCAGCGTTGTCGGCACGGCGTAGCTGCCGATCACCTGCAATCCGCTCTTGGGCAAGTAGGCGCGTCCTGGATCGGCGACCAGGACCTCGGCGCCCCCCGCCTGGGCCGCGCGCAGCCAAGGCTCGATGCGGGCCGCCATCTTCCGGTCATAGAACACGTCGCCGGCCAGGATGAGGTCGGCGGTGGGCGGCGGGACGGCAAGCGGATCGCCGGCGATCACCTCGACCGACACGCCGTTGAGGCCGGCGTTGCGGGCGATGGCGGCACGGGCGAGTGCGTCGATGTCGGCCGCGCGCACCCGAGCGGCACCCGAAAGGCCGGCGGCGATGGCGGCGATGGCACTGCCCGCGGCGATGTCGAGGACGTCCTTGGCGCGCACGGTTTCGGGGCGATCCAGAAGGAAGCGCGCCAGCGCCGCCCCGCCCGGCCAGGCGAAGGCCCAGAACGGCGGTTCCACCCCCTGGGCAGCCAAGTTTTCTTCGCTGGCATGCCAGATCGGCGTGATCGCGCTGGCCAGGCAGAGGCGGATTTCCGGCACCAGGGGATGGTGGCCGGGTGCTGTATTGGCGGCGATGAAGGCCTCCGCCGCGCCTCGATCGGGATCGGGGACGGGGATCAAGGGCCGGTTGCCGTTGGCCACGCCTGGCCGGCGATTAGCGCGGCAAGGACCAGCCAGCCGAACAGGCGGTTCGCGCGGAATTTCGCGAGGCAGTCGGTGGGGTCGTCGAGGGCGGCGGTCAGGGCCTGCCACAGGAGTTGGGCGAACGCCAAAGCCAGCAGTGCATAAAACGGCCAGCCGAGTCCGGCCGCGGCACCGGCTGCCGCCATTAATGCCGCCGCAACGCCATAGAATCCGATCAGCCAGGGGCGCGTGTCGTCGCCCAATTTCAGGGCCAGCGACTTGACCCCGGCGATCAGGTCGTCGGCCTTGTCCTGGTGGGCATAGATGGTGTCGTAACCGAGCGTCCAAAAGAAGCCCGCAGCATAGAGCAGGAGGGCAGAGCTCTGCAGCTCGCCGGCCACCGCGGCGAAACCCAGAAGCGCCCCCCAGTTGAAGGTCAGGCCCAACCAGGCCTGGGGCCAATAGGTAATGCGCTTCATGAACGGGTAGGCGGCGACCAGAAGCAGGGACGAGACCCCCAGAGCGACGGTGAACAGGTTGAAGGACAGCAAGACCGCGAGCCCGATGGCAAGCTGGAGGCCGAGGAACAGGGCTGCCTGTCCGGGGCTGACGGCGCCGGATGGGATCGGGCGCTGGGCGGTGCGCGCCACCTTGGCGTCGATGTCGCGGTCGATGATGTCGTTGAAGGTGCAGCCTGCGCCGCGCATCACCAGGGCGCCGATGGCAAACAGGGCGGCGAGCAGGATAAGGTGCCGGGGCGCGCCCAAGCCGGGGCTTGCCAATACCAGTCCCCACCAACACGGGAACAACAGAAGCCAGGTGCCGATCGGCCGGTCGAGGCGGGCGAGACGCAGATAGGGTCGGAGGGTCTCCGGCATGCGGTCGACCCAACCGCCCTGGGGCATGTCGCTGGCCGTTGTCTCCGCGGGTTTCATGGGGCTACTCTAAAGCACTTCGCGACAAGGCGGAACATGACAGGCACACAGAATCCCACCACCACCGAGCCCGCCGGGCCGCCCTCCGTCAGGGCACGCCTGTTCGTTTCCGAACCCCTGGCCGAAGGGGCGAGCGTCGGACTCAAGCCGGCCCAGGCCCATTACTTGCGCCATGTGCTCAGGCTCAAGTCGGGCGACGCTGTGGGTCTGTTCAATGGGCAGGACGGCGAATGGGTCGCCACCATCGCCGGCTTCGGCAAGGGATGGGCTTCGGTTGATGTCGGTGCCCGGCGCCGCGCCCAGCGCGCGGAGCCCGACCTTTGGCTGCTGTTCGCGCCGATCAAGCACGCCCGCATCGATTTCCTGGCCCAGAAGGCGACGGAATTGGGCGTCGCCCGGCTGCAGCCGGTAATTACCGCACGGACGGCGGTCAGTCGGGTCAACACCGACCGGCTTGCCGCCAACGCGGTGGAGGCGGCGCAGCAGACCGGGCGCCTGACCGTTCCCGAGGTGGCGGCGCCCGAACCTTTGGCGGCGCTGCTGGAGGCCTGGCCCGAGGGACGGCGCCTGATGTTCTGCGACGAATCGGGGTCCGGTCCGCCGGTGGCCCATGCGCTGTCCGCGGTTCGGGATGAAGCGCATCTTCCGTGGGCGGTGCTGATCGGACCGGAAGGGGGCTTTTCCACCGATGAGCTTGACGCGTTATCGAAACTGCCTTTTGTTATGCCCGTGAGCCTCGGCCCCCGC
>JAHEKA010000463.1 GCA_024638585.1 Rhodospirillales bacterium | reverse complement strand
CCGGGCCCGGCCGGCGGCGTCAGGCGTCCGTGTCGGCCGCCGCCGCCCGCTGGAGCTTGGCGATCAGGCGGCCCTTCTTGCGCATCAGCTTCTCGCGGTTGAGGCCCCTGAACAGGGTCTTGTAGGGAATCAGCGTCGGGTCCCCCAATCCATCGACCAGGATCAGGCGCATCTTTGGGCCGTCCCTGCGCACCAGGATGTTGTGATAGGTCGGGTCCTCGACCGGCACGTGGTGGGATGCGAGGGCCTCGAAGAAATCGTCGATCAGCGGCAGCATCTCCGCCAGCCCGTTTTGCCCGACATATCGCCACAGGCTTTGACTGCTGCGCCCGTCGGCGTCGCGCACATGTTCGGCCATCAATGCCGGCCCCTGGTTGGTATCGACGATTCCATGGACCGCGCCGATGCGATCCAGGATCTCGGGCGCCCGTGCCGCCAAGCGCCGGTAGAGGCGCAAGTCCCGCGCATTGGCGTCGAACCGGCTCGGGTGCAGCAAATGGTTCTGCCATCGACGCGCGCGGCGCGCCGCCGGCGAGTTGTCGGCGCGGTGGAGCTTGAGCACCTTGGTGTCGTCCGTTGGATGCAGGTATACGATGCGCCACTTGCCGGCGCCGATGCGCTTGGTCTCGTCGATGTCCAGAATGTCGCTGCCAGGCATCGCCGTTTCGATCCTTTTCCGTGGCTGCGGCGGATGGGGCCCCCGCCTTTGGCCGGTCCGCCGGTGATAGTCCATCGCGGGTCGTCCTTCAAGCCGCACACCCGCGCCTGGCGATCCAAATCTCGCCATATTGTTGTGACCCTTTGAAAAGGCTTCTGGGGTTGGTCACGGGGGGTGGTCGGTCAAGTTGAACGATTGCACCAGGGAAGAAACCCCAGGAGGAAGCTCATGTCTTTAGCCAATTCATCGCGTCGGGCGGCCCGCCGGCCGTCGGTCAAAGTCCTTTGTGCCATTGCCTTTGCCGCCCTGATTTCGGTGGCGGGATGCGACACCTATCAGACCAGCTATGACTCTGCATCATCGGCGCCGGTGGCGCAGAGGGGCATGATGTACATGCACGGGCCGGGCCACAGCCGGTTTCACACGCCAGAAAACCGGGAAAAATACGCGCCCCTTGCCATCAATCCAGTCCGCTCGGTTGCCCAGGCACCGGTCTCCACCTTCAGTGTCGATGTCGATACCGGCTCCTATACGAACGTGCGCCGTTTCCTGAACGCGGGCCGCTTACCGCCGCGGCGGGCCGTCCGGGTGGAGGAGATGATCAATTATTTCGCCTACGATTATGCTGCCCCCGAAACCCGCGAGACCCCGTTCCGGGTCGCGACCGAGGTTGCGCGCACGCCGTGGAACAAGAACACGTTCTTGATGCAGATAGGTCTCAAGGCCTATGAGGTTCCGAAATCCCGGCGGCCGGCGGCCAACCTCGTCTTTTTGATCGATGTCTCGGGCTCCATGTCATCGGACGATAAGCTGCCGCTCCTCAAATCCGCCTTCCGCCTGCTTGCGGGTCAGATGGAACCCGAGGACCGGATCACCATTGTCACCTATGCCAACGGCACCAGGCTGGCGCTGGATACCATCAGCGGCACCGAGACCGAGAGCATCCACGACGTGCTGGATGACCTGCGGGCCGGGGGGGGTACCAACGGTGGGGCCGGGATCAAGCTGGCCTATGCCAAGGCGCGTAAGGCTTTTATCGATGGCGGCATCAACCGGGTCATTCTGGCGACCGACGGTGATCTCAATATTGGGATCGTGAATTTCGACGATCTCAAGGCGCTGATCGAGAAGGAGCGCAAGAGCGGCATCGCACTTACCACCCTGGGCTTCGGCACCGGGAACTACAACGACCGTTTGCTGGAGCAGTTGGCCGATAAGGGCAATGGGAACCATGCCTATATCGACAACCTCAACGAAGGGCGCAAGGTGTTGGTCGAAAAGCTGACCTCCACTCTCTTAACCGTTGCCCAGGACGTCAAGGTCCAGGTGGAGTTCAATCCCGCGGTGGTCGCCGAATATCGGCTGATCGGTTACGAGAACCGGGCGCTCAGGCAGGAGGACTTCAAGAACGACAAAAAGGATGCCGGAGATATCGGCGCTGGCCACCGGGTGACGGCGCTTTACGAGATTGCCCTGGTGGGCAGCGCGGGCCGGCTGTTGGAGACGCCGCGCTACGCCCCGGTTGCGGAACGGCGCGGCAATACCAAGGAAGTTGCGTTCGTCCGGATCCGCTACAAAGACCCCGGCACATCAATCAGCAAGCTGATCGAAACGCCGATCCGAACCGCCTCGATTCGGACCGATTTCGACCAGGCTTCCCCCAGCTTCCGGTTCGCTTCCGCAGTCAGCGCCTTCGGCCAGATCTTGAAGGGCGGGACCTATACCGGGGACATGAATCTGAATGCCGTCAGCAATCTTTCGGCCGGGGCGATCGAGCGCGATCCCGACGGCCTGCGTCACGAATTTGTCCGTCTCGTGAAGCTGGCCGATGCGCTGAAAGCCTCTGAAACGCGCCAGGTGGGCGCCAACACCGAGACCGGAAACTAAGGCAGTTTCCTGGACGCCGGGCCCACTCGGCAGCCCGAGTGACTCCCCGGCGACTGGGCCGCGCGCAATGCTGCCGCCCGGCGCCGGGGGGTAATGCGCTGATTCGGTGTGACGTTGGCGCGGCTTCGTGTAAAATTCGTTTCATAACGAATGACAATACCAAACAGGTGCGGCCAGTGGGGGCGAAGGTCCCGCCGGCGGTGTCCGCGCAACGGGAACGCCACAACGCGATAACCACGAACGGGGAACATTGCAATGTCGAGCGAACTGGGGATCAGAATCATCGACGGCGACGGCCACATCCAGGAGGACGAGGCCGCCATCATCGGCTATTTGGAGCCCGAATACCGCCGCATCGTGCAGCAGACCAACCAGGGGCTCTTCCCGCCCCTTGATCATCTCCATGCGGGGCGCGCCGTGGAAACCCCGCCGAG
>JAHEKA010000462.1 GCA_024638585.1 Rhodospirillales bacterium | reverse complement strand
CGGTCTCAAGGGCCGCCATATCGATCAGCCGCTCAATGACGAACATCGATTCGGGGCGGCCGGCACCGCGATAGGAGGCCGTCGCCGTGGTGTTGCTGAGAACGGCCTTGGAGATCGCATGGCAGACGGGAATATCATAGACGCCGTTGTAGACCGTCGGCCCACGTGCCAGGGGAACATAGGATACGGTGTGGGTGCCGATATTGCAGATGTTCTCCGTCCGCAGGGCGAGAAAGGTCCCGTCTCGATCCAGCGCAAGCTCGGCGCGGGTCACCAGGTCACGCCCGGCATAGTCGCTGAGGAAAGCCTCCGAACGTTCGCAGACCCACTTGACGGGACTTGCCGTGCGTTTCGCGGCCCACAGGACCAGGGCGAATTCAGGGTAGGTGTGATTGCGGGTGCCGTATCCGCCGCCGACATCCCGCGAAATCACACGAAGCTGGTGTTTTTCGATGCCAAAGGTCGTCGCCAGCTCGTTGCGGAACCGGATGACGCCTTGTCCTCCCGTTTCCAGAAGGAAATGTCCGGTCTCGGAATCGTATTCGGCGAGCGCGGCCCGCGGTTCCATGGGCACACCGGTTACCCGCTGGTTGAACGTCTCCAAGCGGACGACGTGGCTGGCGTGTTGAAAAACGCGCGCACAGGCTTCCTCGTTTCCCTTCTCGTCGTCGACGCTGAGGTTCCCGGGGACTTCCTGCCACAAACCCGGTGCGTCATCGGCCAGTGCCGCCACCCCATCGGCCACCGCTTCAAGGGGATTTGCTTCGATTCCAACAGTTTCCGCGGCATCCCGTGCTTGCGCCATGGTATCCGCGACAACGACCGCGACGATCTCACCGGCACGGCGGATTCGGTCGATGGCGACCGGGTAGAGCGGTGTGTAAAAGATATCCGAGCCGTCGCGGTTGCGCAGTTCGACATCCTTGGGATTGCCCCAGGCCGGCATCGGATTGAGCCCGTCATGTTTCCAGTCCGCCCCGGTAAGGACCGCCCGCACGCCGGGCATGGTTTGCGCCGCCTCGGTGTCGATGCCGAGCAATTCCGCATGGGCATGAGGTGAGCGGACCATGACCGCGTAGAGCTGCCCCGGCCGGCTGATGTCGTCGCTGAACCGGCCCTGGCCGGCAAGAAGGCGCCGATCCTCCACACGCGGAACAGCGGCGCCGATACCGCTGGGCGTCGATGTCTCCTCCATCACCGTGTCACTTCTTCTCGTAGGGATTGCCGGGGACATCGCGGATGGAGACATTGGGGAACACGTCATTGCGCCGGAGCTGGGCGCTGCGGCGGCCGTTTTCGAGGTAGTTGCCGGCGGTCGCACGCTTCGCCATTTGGTCCCATTCTTCGGTCCAATCGCCCAGAGAATAACCGTGCCAAGGGGACTCCGGCTTGAGCGGCGGAAGGCCCAACTGTTCCCAGCGCTTGGCCGCATGTTCCATATATTCGCGCTTGGGCAGCGCGATGGGGGCCAAGTCGGACTTGAGTGTGGCGTCGATCAGCATCGTCGAGTCGTTCTCGCCGCCCGGCCGCCTGTCCCTGGGCCCATAGCGCAGCCGATGTTTGAGGATCTGCACGTCCAGCACCGGGTTGACCCGGTAGGCAAGCGACCAGAATACCGCGTCGCCGCTTTCGGGGTCGATGTCCTCATTGACGGCGATGACGTACTTGCCGATCGCGGCGGCCAACGATGATGCGCCGTAAAGCGCCCGCCACACTTCCGTCGTGGGAACCCCACGTTCCATCTGGATGAAGATAATGCGCCGCAAGTTGGTCAGCGGCTCATGAAGATAGACCCGTTTCACACCCTTGATGCCCAGGGCATCGCGCAGATGCGACATGTACAGGGGCTCATATGCGACACGCTTGATGACGCTGGACTCAGAGGGCGTCAGCTGCGAGATGATCGAGGTGAACAAGGCGTCTTTGCGTTGGGTGATGGCCGTCACTTCCAGCGGCGTGTTGTAGACCTCAAGGGCGACATGGCCGTGGCTTTCGGCAAACGGGGCCTCGGGCTCGAGGTATTCGGTGTCGATCAGGCCTTCGATCACCAGCTCGGATTCCGCCGGCACCATGATGTCGATGGTCTTGCATCGGACCTGGCGGATCGGCTCTCCGACGACGCCGCCCGCAACCGCCATTTCCTCAACGCCGATCGGCAATTTCTGCGGCCCCATATAGGCGACCGCGGGAGGGCACCCCAGAACGATGGCGCAGGGCATTTTTTCGCCGCGTTCCTTGTACATTTTCCAATGCAGATGCCCTTCGGCGCCGCCCGGCCTGGAGACCATTCTGATGGCCAGCCGATCCGGCGCCTTGAGCCCGCAGCGGTAGGTCCCCATGTTCTGGGTCCCCGTATCGGGGTTCCGCGTGGTGACATTGGTCGCCGTCAAATAGGGGGCGCAATCGTAACCCGGTGTCGAGATCGGCACCGGCAATCCGTCCATCCCCTTTCCCTCGCCTTTCAAATCCTCGCCGGTGACCACCACCTCTTGGCACACCGCGTCATCGACGGTGAGCGGATCGATGGGATTGGCCATCGCCTCGTTCCACTTGTTGCCGATTTCTTCGACCGGAACCCCCATTCCGATCGAATAGATCTCGGCATTGGTAGCAAGCGCGCCGACCACGACCGGCATGTCAAAAGACCGGCCCAGACTGTCAGTCACATTGTTGAACCTGAAGGCTTTGCGATCCGCTTCACGAATACCGCCGCGAAACTGCCAGCGCACCAGGGGGTGTATCTCCGTGTCCTTGTTGAAGGGCTCGTCAATTGTCGTCAGAAGGCCCGCGTTATCGAGCTTCTCCAGATGTTCGTGGTAATCGGGATAGCCGTGCCGCTTTCCCGTTTGTTTCGTGACTTTGGTCTCTGTGGCCATCCCTGCCTCTTCTTTCAATCTTGGAGAAGGATCGGAGTCTCGTGGTGGTGAAGTTACCCTAATTGATTGCGGAAGCCATCACTCTCCGTCGAAAATAGTGTGACCGCGAAG
>JAHEKA010000461.1 GCA_024638585.1 Rhodospirillales bacterium | reverse complement strand
CTCGACCCGCCTCGGCCTCAAGGGCATTCCCGCCGTCGCCGAAGTCATCATGATCGAACGCGATGTCCGGCTGGTGGAACTGACCGGCGGCCGCTATCACGCCGCCCATGTCTCGACCGCCGCCGGGATCTCGGCGATCCGCACCGCCAAGGACCGCGGCCTCGCCGTCACCTGCGACACGGCGCCGCCTTACTTCGGCCTGAACGAAACCGCGGTCGGCGAATACCGCACCTTCGCCAAGCTGTCGCCGCCGCTGCGCAGCGAGGAGGACCGCCTGGCAGTGGTCGAAGGCCTTCGCGACGGCACCATCGACGCCGTCGCCTCGGACCATCTGCCCCAGGACCCGGATTCCAAGCGCCTGCCCTTCGCCCAGGCGGAACCCGGCGCCGTCGGCCTGGAAACTTTGCTGCCATTGATACTGGAGCTCTATCACGGCGGTGTCCTGAGCCTGGATCAGGCACTGGCAAAGGTCACATCGGCCCCGGCCAGGATCCTTGGCCTCGAAGCGGGCCGCCTCGCCAAAGGCGCGCCCGGGGACCTGGTCCTGATCGATGCCGACGTGCCCTGGGTGATCCGCGAGGCGGGCCTGGTGTCCAAGTCCAAGAACACCCTGTTCGACGGGCGCCCGGTCCAGGGCCGGTGCCTCGCGACCATATTCCGAGGCCGAACCGTCTTTTCCACGGGTGCCTGAGATGGCGGGCGGCGCAGCACTCTGGCCATTGCTGGCCTGGGCGGCGGCGGGCTATCTCCTGGGATCGGTGCCTTACGCCTTGCTGCTCATGCGCCTGGCCGGGCGCGGCGACATCCGCAAGATGGGCTCCGGCAATGTCGGGGCCACCAACGTGTTGCGAGAGGGCGGCACGGCACTGGCCGTGGCGACCCTGGTGCTCGACGCCGGCAAGGGGGCGGCTGCGGTTCTGCTGGCGGCCCGCTACGGGCCGGCCGGCGCGCCGGAGGCGGCCCTGATCGCCGGAGCAGGAGCCGTCCTCGGCCACGTCTTCCCGGTGTGGTTGGGGTTCCGCGGCGGCAAAGGGGTCGCGACCACCCTGGGGGTGTTGCTGGGCGCGTCCTGGCCCACCTGCCTGGCGGTCGCCGGTACCTGGCTGGCGGCGGCGGCGATCGGGCGTTATTCCTCGCTGTCCGCGATCATCGCCCTGACCCTTGCCCCGGTGTTCGGTTTTTTCCTGGCCGGCCCCGAAGTGGCGGCGCTGGCCCTCTTTCTCGGCATCCTGGTGATCGCCCTGCATCACACCAATATCCGGCGCCTGCTGGGCGGTGAGGAAGGCCGCATTTCCTTCAAACGGGAGCGCGACGGCAGCGGTTGACTCACGCCCCGGCCATGGCCCAGTCTCGCCCCATGGATGAATCGGCATCGCTTGGCGCGTCGGAAAGGCTCGACTGGCTGCGCCTGATCCGCTCGGAAAACGTCGGCCCCATCACGTTCCACCAGCTGATCACCCGTTTCGGGACCGCAGGCGCGGCGCTTGAGGCCTTGCCGGACCTTGCGCGCAAGGGCGAGCTCAGGCGGACGATCAAGATCTGCGCCAAATCCGCGGCGGAAAAGGAATTGGCCGCGGTGGACGGTCTCGGCGGGCGCCTGATCGCCCGGTGCGAGCCGGGCTATCCGCCGGCCCTCGCCGTCCTTGGCGATTCCCCACCGGTGATCACCCTCCTGGGACACGCCCATCTGCTGGAAAAGCCCTGCGTCGCGATCGTCGGCGCGCGCAACGGGTCGGCCAACGGCATCCGCTTCACCGAACGGCTGGCGGCGGGGCTTTCCGCAGCCGGCCTGGTGGTGGCATCGGGCCTGGCCAGGGGCATCGATGCCGCCGCCCATCGCGGCGCGCTGGAGGGCGGCACCGTGGCGGTGATGGCCGGCGGCGTCGATGTCATCTACCCGAAGGAGAACACCGACCTTTACGAGGCGATCGGGGCGCGCGGCGCATTGATTTCGGAAATGCGCCTGGGCCTCAAGCCCCAGGCACGGCATTTTCCCAACCGCAACCGCATCGTTTCCGGCCTGGCCAGCGCCGTCATCGTGATCGAGGCGACCCTGCGATCCGGCTCGCTGATCACCGCCAGGCTGGCGGGCGAACAGGGCCGTGACGTGCTGGCGGTCCCGGGCCACCCCCTCGATCCCCGGGCGCGCGGCACCAACAAGCTGATCCGCGAGGGCGCCATCCTGATCGAAGGGGCCGACGACGTGCTTGAGGCGTTGGGCGGCGCCTCCCGGCCCCAGATCCGCGCCCCGGAGCAGCCGTCCTTCGAAACCCAGCCGCCGGCCCAGGCGTTCGACGAGGAAACGCTGGCCAAGGCCAGGGAGGACGTCACGGGCCTGCTTGGCCCAACGCCGGTGAGCCAGGATCAGGTGCTGCGCTCAAGCCAGCTGCCGCCTGCCCTGATAGCCCTGGTTTTGCTGGAATTGGAACTGGCCGGGCGCCTCCAACGTCACCCCGGAGGACAAGTTTCCCTTGCTTTTGACTGATAGATACCCCAAGTAAGCCCCCCGTTGACCAATCGCTAACCTCTTGTCGACAATTATGCCGGCGCGCCGGATCAGCGTGCCGGCCTCGGGAAGAACGGCGAGGCCGTCAGACAGGTGACCAGAGGGCAAATGGACGTCGTTGTTGTTGAATCGCCGGCCAAGGCGAAGACCATAAACAACTACCTGGGCAAGGACTTCACCGTCCTCGCCTCCTATGGCCATGTCCGCGACCTGCCGCCCAAGGACGGCTCGGTCCGTCCCGACGAAGGCTTTTCCATGAGCTGGGCGCTGTCGCCCAAGGCGGGCGCCAGGGTCGATGCCATCGCCAAGGCGCTCAAGGGCGCGCAAGGGCTGCTGCTGGCGACCGACCCGGACCGCGAGGGCGAGGCGATCTCCTGGCATGTGCTGGAGTTGCTGCGCGACCGCGGGGCGCTCGACGGCGTCGCGGTCAAACGCGTGGTGTTCAACGAAATCACCAAATCCGCCGTCCTCGACGCCGTGGCCAACCCCCGCGACCTCGATCAACC
>JAHEKA010000460.1 GCA_024638585.1 Rhodospirillales bacterium | reverse complement strand
CGGGCATGGCCATGGCGGTGACCCAGATCGCCACGGCAGCCGCGGCGATCGCCTGGATGTTCACCGAATGGGCGCTGCGCGGCAAGCCGTCGGTCCTCGGCATCGTTTCCGGCGCCGTCGCAGGCCTGGTCGCCATCACCCCGGCGGCGGGTTTCGTGACACCGACCGGGGCGCTGGCCATCGGTCTCGCATCGGGCATCATCTGTTACTGGGCCGCAACCAGCCTGAAGCGGATGCTGGGTTACGACGATTCGCTTGACTGCTTCGGCATCCACGGGGTCGGCGGGATCGTCGGCGCGCTGTTGACCGGCGTGTTCGCGGCCAAGGCCATCGGCGACAAATCGGGCGTCATCGAGGGCAACATCGGCCAGCTGTGGATCCAGTTCGAGGGTATCATCGCGACCATCATCTATTGCGCCATCGCCTCGGCGATCATCCTCAAGATCATCGATCTGGTGATCGGCCTCCGTGTCAGCGAAGAGGACGAGCGCCAGGGCCTCGACCAATCGCTGCACGGCGAAAGCGTCCAGTAACCGGCAGTTCCCGGCCCCGCCCCAAGGTGGGGCCGGTTCCCCGGGGGCATGCCCTGCCCCCCTTCTTCGTAGACTGGCCCGGAAGGCAACCCTTCCGGGCCTTTTTCGCCTAATTCTTATGCAAATTGCGGTGCCGCACCCGCCAGACGACCGTCCGAAGCCGCCCCCATTTTTTCCTAACCCATTGAGAAACAAGTTATTCCCTGGTTTCGGCACGGCCCTTGAATTGAGTCCCCTAGGCGGTGCCGCGCATCATGAAGGGCCAAAACGGCCCCTGGCACCGAAGAGCAGGCAGAAACGGGGGTAGAAGGGCGGATTTCGGGGGATTGGGCGAGACTTAGGGGGACCGGCACAAGGCTGTGCGCCCCCGAGCAATGAAACGGTCGATCTTCCAGCTGCATAAAATTTGCGCAATTCCGGCCGGGATGCCGCGCAGAACACCGCTGCCCGGCCCCAATAAGAGGCGGCCCACAGCCGGACCGGGAACGCTTGGAACCACGAAGAAGACGCAAGGGGAATACGGAATGTCGTCACTTAGAAAATGTCTCACTCTCGCGATAGCTGCCGGGGCGGCGGCAATGATCGGGGCGCCCGACGCCCTTGCCCAAGGCACCGACAAGTTGGACCCGTCCAATACGGCGTGGATTCTGACCTCCACCGCCCTGGTGCTGTTCATGACCCTGCCCGGGTTGGCATTGTTCTACGGCGGATTGGTCCGTGCCCAGAATGTGCTCAGCGTCCTGATGCAATGCTTCGCCATTACCTGCATCGTCTCGGTCCTGTGGTTGATCGGGGTCTACAGCCTGGCCTTCGGCAACGGCGGCCCCTTGAACGCCTATGTCGGCGGCCTGGAAAAGGCGTTCTTGGCCGGCATCGGCACCGGGACCCTGAGCGGCACCCTGCCGGAGGTTGTCTTCTTCATGTTCCAGATGACCTTCGCCATCATCACCCCGGCGCTGATCGTCGGTGCCTATGTCGAACGCATCAAGTTCTCCGCCATGGCGCTGTTCACCGTGTTCTGGGTGATCCTGGTTTATGCTCCCGTCGCCCATTGGGTCTGGGGCGGCGGCTGGCTTAGCGACATGGGCGTACAGGATTTTGCGGGCGGCTTGGTGGTCCATGCCACCTGCGGCACCGCGGCCCTGGTCATCGCCCGTGAGCTCGGCGGGCGGCGCGGCTTCCCGCACGAGGTGCAGCCGCCCCATAGCCCAGGCATGGTGATGATGGGCGCGGCGATGCTGTGGGTCGGCTGGTACGGCTTCAACGGCGGTTCGGCGCTCGCTTCCGACGGCGCCGCCGGCATGGCCATCACGGTGACCCACATCTCCGCCGCGACCGCGGCGCTCACCTGGATGATCATCGAATGGGCTGGACACGGTAAGCCGACCCTGGTCGGCATCACCACCGGCGCCATCGCCGGTTTGGCTACCATCACCCCGGCGTCGGGTTTCGTCGGCCCGATCGGGGCACTCGCCATCGGCGCCATCGCCGGCGGCTTGTGTTACGTCGCCGTCGGCATCGTCAAGGCGCGCTGCCGCATCGACGATTCGCTTGACGTCATGGCGGTGCACGGCGTCGGCGGTTGCACCGGCACATTGCTGACTGCGGTGTTCGGCGCCGCCGCCTTCGGCGGCCTCGGCGCATCCAAGGAGACCATCGTCGGCCAGCTCGGAATTCAGGCGATCGGCGTGGTGTCGACCGTGGTCTATACCGCCGTCGCAACCTGGATCATCGTCAAGATCGTCAACGCCCTGGTGGGCCTCAGGGTCGATCCGGAAGAGGAACTGGAAGGCCTCGACGTGCGCACCCACGGCGAACGCGGCTACCTGTTCTAGGCGCACGCCAAACGCGACAAGAAAGGGGCGGTCCGGCGGGCCGCCCCGTTTCTTTCGTCGCCGGGTCAAACCCGTGCGGCACGCCGGCAACCTCAGCCGGCCGTCCGCAGTCCGAACAGGTCGGCGGCGTTGCCCCCCAGGATACGCGCCCGGTCGGTTTCGCTCAGGTCCTTCATGGTGGCAAGGTCGGTCACCGTATGGGGCCAGGTGGCAATGGGATCGCCGTGATCGAAATCCGAACCGATGATGATGCGATGGTCCGCGCCCCACTGTCGCGCGGTGTCGGCGAGGTAGGGTTCATAGGAAATCGCCGAAATATAGAAGCGGTCGAAATATTCGCTCGGCTTGCGTTGCAACCTGATTCCCGACTCTTTCTGATAAGAAGCGAAGGAACGGTGCTTGGTCTCCATGTCGAGCTGCGTGCGCAGGAACGGGACCCAGCCGCAGCCCCCCTCGAAGAACGCGAACTTGAGCCTGGGGAAGCGGTCCATGACGCCGGAGAACACCAGCCGCGTGATGGTGTGCATATAGGTCATAGGAAAACCGGTACAGGAAGATAGAAAGCGCATCGGTTCGAACCGGTCGGCGCCGATCAGCCAGGGATGCGCCGTCTGGGATTCGAAGGCGCGGGCCGCGGGGTGGACC
>JAHEKA010000459.1 GCA_024638585.1 Rhodospirillales bacterium | reverse complement strand
TTGCCAAATGCCGCCTGAAACCACCCTGAACGCACCGTTCATCACCGGTTCAGGTAAAACGCCTTAGACATGCGGACCATGTGGAAATTTGTCTTAACCATTCTTCTGGCCTGTCTCACCGTCGCCGGCGGCGCGGCGGCGGCGGACCGTGGTGGGCCCGGCCGTGGCGGCGGCTGGCTCAGCGCCGATCACCGCGCCTGGCACCGGGACGAGGGCCGGGACGTGCGCCGGGACCGCCGCCAGCGGCGGCGCAACGAAACCCGGCGGCCCCGCCGGGAGCGTGACGGCGATTGGCGGCGGAACCGGGACCGGCAATCGGTCCAGGACAACTACCAATCACCTTTCGCCCGGCCGCCGGCCCGGGACCGACGCTTCGACCGGGACCGACGCTTCGACCGGGACCGACGCAACGATCGCGACCGGCGCTACAACCGGGATCGGCGCTACAACCCCGACCGGGGCAGCCGGGGACGCGCCCGGGACGCCTACCGGCGCGGCAAGATTGTCTCCCTCGACCGGGTGATGACCGTGGTCCAGCGCCGCTATGGCGGACGCGTCCTCAATGTCCGCCTCGACGATCGGCGCCTGGTCTATCACCTTCGTGTGTTGACGCGGCGAGGCCGGGTGTTGAGAATTTCCGTCGACGCCCGCAATGCGCGGATTCTCTCCGCCACCGGCGGCCGACGTTAGATTTGGGAAGGAACAGATGCGGATACTCGTCGTTGAAGATGACCCCGGGATCGCGGCCCAGCTCAAGCGAACGCTGGAGGACGCCGATTACACGGTGGACATGGCGAACGACGGCGAGGAAGGCCATTTCCTCGGCGACACCGAACCCTATGACGCGGTGATCCTGGACCTGGGGCTGCCGGTCATGGACGGCATCACGGTGCTGGAGCGGTGGCGTGCCGATGGCCGCTCCATGCCGGTCCTGATCCTGACCGCGCGCGACCGCTGGCGGGAAAAGGTCGCCGGTTTCGACGCCGGGGCCGACGACTATGTCGCCAAGCCCTTCCAGATGGAGGAGCTGCTGGCCCGCCTTCGGGCGCTGATCCGCCGGGCTGCGGGCCACGCCACGTCGGTGATCGAATGCGGCCCGCTGGCCATCGACACCCGGGCGGGACGGGTCAGCGTCAACGGCGAGCCCATCAAGCTGACCGGCCATGAATACAAGCTGATCGCCTATCTGGCCCATGAGCGCGGGCGGGTGGTATCCCGCACCGAGCTGACCGAGCATATCTACGACCAGGATTTCGATCGGGATTCCAACACCATCGAGGTCTTCGTCGGGCGCCTCCGGCGCAAGCTCGGCAACGGCCTCATCGTCACCGAACGCGGGCTGGGCTACCGCCTGGTCGACGACGCCGAACAGCCCGAAAGTTCGGACTGAGGCCCAACATGTTCTCCATCGGCACCCTGACCGCGCGGTTGGTCGCCGTGTCGGTCGTCTGGATCGCCGCGGCGCTGATCGCCGGCGGCTTCCTGCTGGCGGGCCTGTTCCATGCCCATGTGGAGCGCAGCTTCGACCGCCGCCTGGAGATCCTGGTGGAAGCCCTGGTGGCGGTGACCGATGCCGAAACCGGGGCGCAAGGTGTGATCCGGGTGCTCGGCCCCCAGGGCGACCCCCGCTTCGAGCAGCCCTATTCGGGGCTTTACTGGCAGATCAACGAAGGCGCCAAGGTGCGCCTCGCCTCGCCCTCCCTGTGGGACCGGACGCTGGCCTTGAAGAAGGCCCCGGTCAAGCCCGGACCCGAAGGGGTGCCGGTGCGGCGCTACCAATTGGCCGGGCCCCGGTCGCAGACGCTCCGGGTGATCGAGCGCGACATCACCCTGGAAGATGGCGGGCCGACCCTGCGCTATGCCGTGGCCGGCGATCTTGCCGAGGTCGAGGCCGAGTTTCGCCCCTTCATGGTGACCCTGGTGTGGTCCTTGAGCGCGCTGGGTCTGGGCCTGCTCGCCGCGGTCCTGATCCAGGTCTATGTCGGGCTCAAGCCGCTCGACCGCCTGCGCGACGCGCTGGGCCGGGTGCGCACCGGACGCGCTGAACGTCTGGAGGGAAATTTCCCCAGCGAAGTGCGCCCCCTGGTGGACGAGCTCAACCAGTTGATCGCCCATATCGGCGATGTCGTCGAACGCGCCCGCACCCATGTCGGCAACCTGGCGCACGCCCTGAAAACCCCGCTTTCGGTCCTCGCCAACGAAGCCGAGCGCGCCGACAGCCCCCTGGCCGACGCGGTCGCGCGCGAAACCGCCGCCATGCAGGACCGGATCGGCCATCACCTGGCCCGCGCCCGGACGGCGGCCACCGCGGGCGTTCTGGGGCAGCGCGCCGAGTTGGCGCCGGTGCTCGACGGCCTCAGCCGGGCGCTGCGCAAGATGTACGCCGACAAGACCCTGGAGATCGACGTCACCGGAGATGCCGCGACGGGGGGCGCCGCGTTCTCCGGCGATGCCCATGATCTCGAGGAAATGCTCGGCAATTTGATGGAAAACGCCTGCAAATGGGCCAAAGGCCAGGTCCGGGTCACCGCCAGAACGGCGCCCGGCGCACGCCTCGCCATCACGGTGGAAGACGACGGTCCGGGACTCAAGCCCGAGCAGAGGGACATCGTCCTGGCCCGGGGCCAACGGCTCGATGAGACGGTTCCCGGCTCCGGCCTGGGTCTCGCCATCGTTTCCGAGATCGCCGGCCTCTACGACGGCAAACTCACCCTTGGCGAGGCCTCCCTTGGCGGTCTTTCCGCGGTTTTGGACCTACCGCGCGCCGCGGACCGCTAAACAACATCGGTTTTGCCCGGAATCGGTCTTTGCCGCCCCTCTGCCGCGGAAATGGTTAACACTTGCCACGGGCCGGTATCCCAATACACTACCCGGCTATCATAAAAAGCTCCGCCTGGCGGCCTCTTGGGAGGTCTGCGGCGGGGGGCAGGCAATAGAAAAATTGGCTAGCAAGGGAGCCGACATGTCTACTCAATTCAAGGTCATTCTTGCCGCGGTGCTCGCCGTCATCGTGGCGGCCGG
>JAHEKA010000458.1 GCA_024638585.1 Rhodospirillales bacterium | reverse complement strand
GTGCCGAACAGGTCCCAGCCGGTGCCGAAGGGATCGGAAATCAGCGGGATGACGTATTGGCCCGCCAACACCAGGTAGGAAAGATAATGGGCCAGGTGATAGGCGATGGCGATGGGGACCAGGGACCAAACGAACAGACCGGCGATTTCCCGGACCGGACGCTCGCTCGCCGCCGTCCATTTGATCAGCAGCGCGAAGACGAGATAGACCAGCAGAAAGATCAGGGGAAAGGCGAACAGCAAGACGGTGGCCAGCGTCTCATGCAGGTCGAGCCCGGCGTCATGGAGGACGCGGACCAGCGGGTGGATAAGGGGCGAAGAGGTGAGACCCCGGAGAAGGGCGCCCCAGAGCGGGGTTTCCTTGAACCCGTCGAAGGTGACGGTCGAGAGCATGAAGAGCACGAACGCCGTCACCGAAATCGGCGAAGGCGCGGTCGTCACCAGCGCCCCGGCATAAGGCCTGAGGTAAAGCCCCTTGCCCGCATCCGCCCCCGCGGCGGTTTCCGGGTCCGGCGCGCGGCCGAGCGGCGCGAAGCGTCCAAAGACGTCAAAGGCCAGGGTGAAGGCCTCACCCCGGTGGAGCCATGCCGTGCGACCGAAAATCCACATGCCGGCCCAGGTCAGGCCTGTGTATCCGGCAATGGCGGCGGCCAGCGCCGCGGGCGACTTGGCCGCGGGCGCGATCAGTTCGAACCAGGCGAAGACGGCGAACAGTAGGGCGCCGGGCCAGGCGCCGAGCCAGGCCGGGTAGGGGAGGCCGAGGGCGAAGGCCCGCCCGCCGGTGACCCGGCCGAAAGCGGCTTCAGCCCAGCGGAACAGGATGGCGAAAGGGTTGACCGCGGGCCACGGGTTGCCCACCAGCGCCGCGACATAGGCGAGCCCGACCCACCAGATGATCCAGATGAAGGTGGGGGCGAAATTGTGCACTGTCTCCTGGGTGCCGAAGACGCCGGCGGCCAGGGTCAGGGCGAACAAGGCCACTGCCAGGACCTGGATCGTGCCCTGGATCCACGGATGGAACAGCGCGCGGACCGGCGCAAAGGCGGTGAGGTCGGCCCAGGGGGGACCATCGCCGGGCTTGGTTCGGAAAACGAGGGCCAGCACCACGAAGGACAGGGCCACCGCTGCGCCGGCCCCGGCGAGATAGAGGTCGAGCGGCAAAGGCAGGTCGTAGCGTGCGCCGAATGCATGGGCAAGCGCGGGACGGTTGTTGGCGGACAATACCGCGATCGTGCAGGCGGCGGGCAGGACGACCTGAATTGCCCCCCGGACCCGTGAGGCTTGGCGCCCGGAACGGCGCCGGTCAGCGCGGGTGGACTTCAAGGTAGGTGAGCGCTTCGTGGCCATGCCCGTGGCTGCCCCAGCCGTGGCTGGTGATGGGAAAGCGCCCGGCGGTTCGGGCCTGAACCACCATTTTCGCCGGCTTGCCCGGCCGGACGGTGAGCTTCCGATCGTAGCCGTGGAGGTGAATCTCCACCCGCTCGTCGGTCGTCCAGCGCAGTTCCACCCTATCGCCGCGTTTGACACGGATCGGGCCCACCGGCGCGATCACCTTGCGGTTCTCGATGCGGACCTGGAAGACCCTGGGCGGCGCCGTTTCGGCCCTGACGGGCGCCCCGGCACCAGCCAGCGCCAGGGCGCAAATGCCGGTCAAGCGCAGAAGGTCCCTGCGGGCGATAGCGCGATGCGGTGGGAAGCTGTTCACTGCTGCCCCTCATTGCGTTCGGCCAGCCGTCGGCGCAGCCGCTTTTGCAGGAAATACACGAAGCCCAGTAGGATGAAGACGCCAAGGATGATGAGAAGCGCATTGGCGCCACCCGTACTGCCTGTGTCCGCCGTCTGCGGATGAGCCGCAATAGCGCGTGAAATCAGCATGTTTCGTTCCATTTCCCGGCCCGCCGCCGGACCGCGCCGGGATCATAGCCCCATGCCCGGTCCAAGACCAGGGACCGGCGGCGCTATTCTGTCCGCTCCGATTGACGGGCCGGGGCCGGCCCGGCTAGACTGAAGGTTAGATTTCTTAGGAAATATCGGACGCCATTCACGAGGTACCAGTCATGTCCATGCAGGTCGCGGACTTTCCCGCGATTCCCGCCGATCCCGGGCGCGCCGAAACCTATCGCGGGCTGGAGCTGATCCGCCACGATCCCTGTGGGGTGGAAATCCTCAATGTCGATCTGACCGAGCCGCTGTCCGATGACCGGTTCGACGCGGTCATGGAGGTCTGGCACCAGGGCCGGGTCATTGTTTTCCGCGATCAGAAGCTGGAGCCGGACGACCAATTGCGCTTCGGCCGCCGTGTCGGCGAGTTATCGGTGATCCACACCGAGAAATTCGCCGGCGAGGACCCCGCCATCATGTACATCTCCAACGTCAAGGAGGACGGTGAATTCGTCCATGCCTTGCCGGTCGGCGAGATGATGTTCCATATCGACCAGTGCTATAAGCCGACCCCGGCCAAGGCGACGATCCTCTATGCGATGGAGATCCCGGCGGAGGGCGGCAATACGTTGTTCGCGGACGCGATTGCGGCCTATGACGCGTTGGACGAGGATACCAAGGCGCGGATCGAGGGGCTCAAGGCGCTCAATGTTTACGACTACGACGCCGGTGCCACCCACACCGCCGACCAAGTCTCGGACGATGCGCCGCGTTACGCCCATCCGATCGCCCGCACCCATCCGGTGACGGGCCAGAAGGCGCTGTTCATCAACCGCCTGATGACGCGTGAGATCGTCGGCTTGCCCGCCGACGAAAGCCGCGCACTGTTGGAGAAGCTGTTCGACCATCAGGAAAACCCCGCCTTCGTCTACGAACACCGCTGGCGGCTCGGGGATCTGTTGATGTGGGACAACCGCTGCACCCTGCATGCGCGCCGCGATTTCAATCCGGAAGAGACGCGGATCATGCGCCGGCTGACGGTGCTGGGCGAAGCGCCGGAATAGCCTACCGCACTCCCTGAGCCGGTCTATCTAAGTCCTGATGAGCGCCCCATTTGCCCCGTGGTTGGGGACACAAATGAC
>JAHEKA010000457.1 GCA_024638585.1 Rhodospirillales bacterium | reverse complement strand
ATGGGTTCAAGACACGCGTGATCGAGCGGGTGCCACAATCAGTATACGCGGCATCTCCGACCCCCTGTCCACCTGTGTTCGGCATTTCAAGCCCTTAGGAGGATTCGCACAGGCAGGCCGATCCGCGCTTCGGGGGCTCAATCGGTCAAACCTCTAACCCATCGTCCGATGTCGCCCTCTCACCCGCTCCCAACCAAACCGGGCCCTTCGGTGCGCCGCCGTGATGCGCCTCTGACGTTCCTGGCTGGACCGGGCTGGACCGGGCTGTCGCGTCCTCGCCATGGGGGGCCAGGGAATCGTGCTATAACCCGGCACTCTTTGCCGGAACCCGGGTGCCTCGACGTGGAAAGTGGATCATGAGCCTTTACTGCTATTGCGGACGCAGCGAAACGCCGCCGTTTTGCGACGGCTCCCACGCGCTGCCGCGTCCCCGGTCCAAGCCCCAAGGGGACAAGGGGAGCGAAGGTGACGATGGGGAAGGTGCCAAGGTGCCTCACCCGCCGGACAAGCGCACCGATCACTGACGTAGGCATCGCCGACCGGTGAGGCCTCCCCGCCCCATTTCGAAAGGCGCTTCCCTTTAGGGCGGCTCTCCAGTCGCTCGGTCCCGCGGCCTGTCAGCCCTCCCGGCCGGTCATGGCGGCTCGGAAGCGGCGCGACACATACGTGCCGTCGCGCGGCACGTCGAGCCTGGAACCGGTCACCGTCTTCACCTTGAGCACTGCGAAATATGGGCCGGGGCGGTCGTAGATGTCGGCCATGGCGGCTTCAAGGCCGGCGGCGTCGGTAATAAGCGCGGGGTCGGCAAATCCCGACGCGGCCGCGATGCCGACCAGATCGACGCCGGCCGCCGTATGGGTGAGTTGGTTGCCTGTCGCGCCATAGGCCTGATTGTCGAGCACCACGATGGCGAGGTTCTTAGGCTTTTCAACGCCGATGGTCGCCAGGCTGCCGATGCCGGCCAGCAATTCGCCGTCGCCGGTGATCACCAGCACGCGGCGCTTGGGTTGGGCCAGCGCCACGCCGAACGCGACCATGGAAGCGCCGCCCATGATCCCGGCCAGGTACATGTTGCGCGCATCGTCGCCGCAAGACGCCACGTCATGCACGGCGTTGCCGATGCCGGTGACCACCGCCGCGTCGCCGCGCCGGCTCAGGATGCGCGTGACCGCCTTGCGGCGCTCCAGCGTGACCGCCGCCGGTTTTGTTTTTCGCGCCGCCATCAGCCCCGCCTCCCGCTATTGGTGATCCGCTGGGACACGATGACCGCGACCGCGCGATGGCCGTCATAGGCCATCCGCGCCGCCGCCTCTACCGTTTCCGCGACCTCTTCGGCCCGGTCGACCGGCTGGACGATGACATTGGCGGCCTGAAGTGCCGCCGTCGTCGCCTGGCCCATCGGCACCTGCCATGGAAAGGCTTCGCCCCACTGGCCGCGCATCGAAACCATGGCAAGCAACGGGATGCGGCATTCCTGGATGATCGACAGCATGTTGATGCAGTTGCCGACGCCGCCCGATTGGGTCAGGAACACGCCGCGCTGGCCGCCGAGCCAGGCACCGGCCATCTGGGCGACACCCTCTTCCTCCGTGGTCAGGACCACCGAGTGCATCTTCTTGTCGGCGTTACAGAGATTGATCAGTCGCGCCAGCCCGCCGTCGGGCACATAGGCCACCTGACGCACATCCGCCTTTTTCAGAACGGCATGCACGTCATGCGACCAATGCCGCGCTTTTGCCCTCGCCTTCGCCATGGTCATTCGTCCCCTCATCGTGCCAACATTTTCGCGGCGTCTTCCCAGAGCATGTATTAGGCGAAACCGGGCCTTGGGGCCACACCGATTGGCACCGATCCTGTAAGAATCCTCATGTCCGCTAAGATCTGAAAGCGGACATTAGCTTCTCCAACGACGCCGGGGTACATCCGGGGCGCGGTTCCCTAGAACCTGCGAAACCAGCCTGTCCCTGCGGTGAAGCGCAAGCAAGGTCAGAATTGCCACCGCAAGGATGGATGAGATCATGAACCACAAAATCGGCATCTGCGTTTGGATTGTACCGGTCATGAACAGAAGGGCGCTCACGGCGATGATCACGCCACCCAATATAAGAACGCCAAATTGCAGTCGCCTGAGGCCGGCGAAGAGCGCGTCTTTCTCAGCTTCGGAAATGTCGTAGCCGTCACTCAAGACATTACGCCGGTAGACATAACGGTCGCCACGTTTCTCGAAGTAGAAGGCTTCGTTCCAGAACGACATTTCGCCAAACTCCCTGACCGACTGGATTGGGATCATTGATCCCGAGCGATAAAGCGGTTCCCACCAGTATTCCGGAGCGGACAGAGGGCAATCCGATTCGGCCCGGACCTAAGCGATAATCTCCCGCAGCCATACGGATACGTTGAGGACAGCATCGGCCGGAATAAGGCCAGGAACGCCACGGCTTCCGTAGGCGAGGTGGGGACTGATGCGTATCTTCCGGAATCCGCCCGCGCGCATACCGATTAGGGCTTTCTCGATGCCCGCCATGGCCTGACGTTTACCCAGCGTCGAAATGTGATCGATGAAGACTTGGCCGTTTTCATGGCGGATCCGATCCTCCGGGATTCTCCTTTCCGGCCCTGTCTCATTACTGGGAACTTCGTCCCCGCGATTGAGAAAGATGCGCACGTTGTAGATGATGGTGTCTCCGGACCTCGCCCGAGCACCGGTGCCTTCCTGATTTTCCAGAATTTCGAGACCTGACGGGAGCTTCATCGTGGCACAGACCAATGGTCTAGGTCGTCGTGACCCCTACTACTCCGACCTTAGGGTAATGGCATCTCATGTCCGCTTTGGGTCAAACGCGGACATCCGGGTAACAGGACAGAAAGCCCAAATCCGCCGTCAATCCATTGTCCGCGAATAGCCGAGAGCAGGCGTTCCGGTCGGCACGTTTCGGCTTCTGTCCAATGGGTCACCGACAGGTCCTCAAGAATTCGATCGGCGCGGCGATTCGGACAGCTCCGGGCATCATCCTGTGAACCT